>JANWXX010000319.1 GCA_025057345.1 Polyangiaceae bacterium
CGGCTCTCGATCCCGTTCAATGTGGTACTGGTGGTGGCGGGCTTGCTAGGAGCGTTGCTTCATCTTGTTCCACCGGTCGCCATGGACCCGGAGCTGGTCCTTCTCGTGTTTCTGCCGATCCTGGTCTTTGAGGGTGCGGTGTTTGTGGATGTCTCCATGCTGAGACGGGAGGTGAAATCCATCGTGGCATTGGCGGTACCAGGGGTGGCGATCTCGCTCCTGATCACCGCATCCGTGGCCACTTTGGAGCTAGCGATGCCCTTCACCCTGGCAGCCCTTCTGGGGGCACTGCTTTCGATTACCGACACGGTGAGCGTGCTTCTTGCTTTTCGAAGTGAGCGAGTGCCCCACCGGTTGGCAGCCATCATGGAGGGAGAAAGCCTCTTCAACGATGGCACCGCACTGGTGCTAGTGAGCCTCTGCACCGGGGTGGTCGTCCGGGGCCACTTCTCCGCCCTGGAGGCATCACGCTCCTTGGTGATCGCCACTGCGGGAGGTGCACTGATCGGGTGGGCCGCAGGTCTGGTGGGCTCGGCAGTACTGCGGAGTACCCCCGATCACCTGACTACGATCCTTGCCTCGACCGGCTTGGCGTTTGCTACCTCACTGCTAGCAGAGCGAGTCCACGCTTCTCCCGTGATTGCTGTGGTAGTTGCCGGTATGTTGGTCGGCGGAACGGCCCGGCGCGATCTCGACCCCTCTCATACCCTCGCCCTTTACAGCTTCTGGGAGACGGCCGGCTTTGTCGTCAATGTCTTTCTCTTCCTTTTGGTGGGCATGCAGCTTCAGGCCCAGATGCTCCTCCAGGAGGCTACCTCCATCCTACTTGCCCTTGTTGCCCTCCACGTAGGCCGTGCGGTCGCCGTCTACGGATGCTTCGGAGTGATGCGCTTGGTAGGTGCTGAACCAATCCTCGGGAAGTTTCAGCACGTCATGGTCTTCGGGAACATCAAGGGAGCTCTCTCCATGGCTGCCGTGCTTGCCCTCCCTGCCACCCTGCCTGGACGTGAACGCCTGGTAGCCATCGTCTTTGGTGTCACCCTCATCACTCTGCTGACCCAAGCTCTCCCCTTCCGTTGGTTCCTTCGCAGGATAGGTGCGGTCCTCTCTGCATCTGATCAACACCTCGACAATGCCAGGGCGACGCTCATCGGAGCACGTCGAGGGCAGGTCGAACTGGACGAGTTGCTCCAAGCAGGCCTCCTTTCCCGTATGGAGCATGCCGAGCGACATGCCTCCTTTCAAAAACAAATCATTGAGGCCGAAAAAATCATTCGTACTGCGAATATCTCTCGTGACCATCTGGTGGACCAATCTCTGCTGCTTTGCCAAAAAGCTGCTCTCCTGGACGCCGCTCGCCGGGGGCTAGTAAGCGCCGAGGCTGTCTCCGGTCGAATCAACACCATCGACCAGCAACTCGTCCACCTCAATGCCCATCAGGAGCATCACTGAACCATGCGTGTGCTTATCGCCGGGGCAGGACGAGCTGGGATTGCCGTCGCCCTCCACCTCCGTGACGCTGGCCACAGCGTCACCCTCATTGATCGCGACCCTGTCGTGGCCCGCCGTGCTGCTGATCAGCATGGGCTAGTTGCCATCACCGGTGACGCCACCGAGGCGGAACTGCTCCGAGAGGCTGAGGTTCACCGTACCGACGTGGTTGGTGCCATGCTTCGGCGCGACGCTGACAACCTCGCCGTTGCCCTGCTAGCCCAGGCTGCAGGTTGCAAGCGGGTGATGGTGCGCATGCGAGATGCCTCGTACCGCCCTGTCTACCGTGCCGCAGGAGTCCAGCGAGTTCTCTCTGAGCTAGATGTCTATGTCGGCGCCTTCGGTACCGCCCTAGAGCACGAGGCGGTACGGAACGCCCTCTTTGTTGGACATGGAACCTCTGTCGCTTTCGAGATGGTCGTCCCTGCTGATTCCGTAGCTGTCGGACGGTCCGTTGCCGAGATCTCTGCAGACCAGGAATTCCCCGAAAGCTGCGTTGTCGCCGGTATGTACTCCTCTGGCTCCCAGCCGCAGAAAGTCCGCGGTTCCTCCGTCATTGAGGCTGGTATGAGTGTCCTCCTTGTTGTCCCTCGCGGTGACCTTCAGAGCGTGATCTCCTTCTTCATGCGTCGCCGTTGATGGGAAGCTCCCTTGCCGGGGTTGTGGCAGCTTCTTCAGATGCAACGACCCAGGTTTGCTGGAGCAAACCCATCCCGCCTGGATCAGCTGCTCGCCCTGGTTTCCGGTTCAAGCCCCCAGGAGGCGGAGAACGCCCTGCTTGTCGGGCCCGGCAGCCAGCGCTACGGAGGAGGTACACTCCGCACACCCTTGCTGGCAACCACAGGCACTGAGCACCGCCCGGACCCAAACAAAGACCTCGTCGACGGCGATGGGATCGAGAGCCTCAGCAGCACCAATGCCCTGGACATGACGGTCGACGACACCGAAGCCAGGGCCGTAGACCGAGAATTGCCCTGCAGGAAGAGGGACGACAGCGAGGTCATCTGGGGCAGCAAGGAGCAGGGCCATAAGGACACCCTCGACGGAGGTGGCCAAGTGGAGCAGGAGCCGGTCATCGAGCTGAGCCGGAAAGAAGACACCGCGCATACGGGTGCGGTACTGGGACTGAACTGGAGCGTAGGAGGTCACGCGGCCGCTGGCCTCGCGGACGCCACTCACTTGCTCCCGGGAGGTGACCTCGAAGGAGGTCAAGGTATAGACCAGCTTACCGCTACGGATCTCCAGGGGAGCCTCGGAGGGGGTAGGATCGAGGAGATGGAGAGTAAGTTGAGGTAGGGTGAGAGAGCGGCTCTCATCCACCGCTTCCACCTGGATCTCGCCCCGCTTGGCATCGAAGGCGTGGAGAGGTACCTCGAAGCGCTCGGAGCCCAAAGCGAAGACACGCCCTGGGTAGAAGCGGGTTTCGGCCACCAGTTTATCCACATCGAGGAGGTGGCGACCTCCGTGACGATGGACCACCCGGATCACCTGCTCGGAAACCGTGTTACGGAGCGGACTTGCGACATCGCCGGCGAGCACCGGAGCCAGGGCCACCCGCTTGAGCCCCTGCTGGCTAGCCACGGAGCGGAGGGCATGGCGCTCAGGTTTGTACCCTTCCCCGATGACCTGATCGACAAGAGAGCGACCAAAGATGCCGGCGAGGGATTCCAGATCCTGCTCGCCCTCTCGGAGCGCCGCTTGGAGGTGAGCCCGAGCAAGGAGGCGGTTGCCATAACCGACCAGAGGACGGGGTGCAGGCACCCTCCCCTGCTGGGCCATCCCAGAGAGAGAGCCGGTCTTGAGCAGGAAGCGCACCACCGGGTTGGGTTCGATCCCCCAGAGAGCGTGGTGGGGGAGCAAGTGATGGGTAGGAACCCGATTGGGCAAGGAGCGGAACGCCGCCAGCATCCAGCTATCGTCGAGGAAGCTAGCAGAGGCATCACCGCCGAGGGCAATGTCCCGCACGAGAGTCACCTTACCGACTTCGACCTCCAGAGTGCGCTGGTCGAAGTGCCCCAGGGGGTCACCCGCGGTCATCTGGAGCCCTCCCCGGACCAGTGGTTCGATGGCTCGCCGTATCCAGGGTGCCCCGGGAGTTCGGAGAAAGGCATGGTTGGCGGTCCACACCTGGACCTGGGCGCTAGCGCGGGGACCGAAGGGCACCTCGCGGACGGAGAAACCTGGGAAGGTTTGCTCCAGCAGCGAACGGGTGGCAACCCCTCCAAAACCCGTTGCAAGAACCGACCAGCGAGCCCCTGCGGCCCGAAGCACCAACCCCAACCTGCGGAGTGTGTACATACGGTGGGTAACTGTGAGGCCCGAGCCCCGGTCCAGTTTGGATAGGATCACCAGACCTACCTGGCGAGCCCACTGGGCTCCCTCCTCTGCACGACCGAGGGTACGGATCCCCAGTGCGGACAGCTCGCCCACGTCCAGAAACGCCGCCGCTGGAAAGCGCTTGCCGGCGATGGCCTCTCGGAGTTCTCGCTCACCGACCACAAGCGGTCCGCAGGACCACATCCCGGAGGCCCGGACCGCCTCGTCCACCGCATCCCGGAGCTCAGCATGAAGCGTCCCGTCCACGTCCCGACGCATCCCCTCGGTGATGACCAGCACTGGGATCCCCTCTAGCAGCGCTGCCCGCAGCACTACAGCACTCAAGAAGATACGCTCCGTCGGGTCGGGAAGATCACCCACCAGAAACCCTTGGAACGGGGCCTGGAACAACCGAGCTACCTCATCGAGTGCTGCTGGGGGGGGACCAAGAGCTCCGGACAGCCTCCAGCATCCGGCCGAAACTCCTTCGACTCTCCCTGGGGAAATCCCGCCTGGTGTAGCGAATAGCGGGGCACCCTCCGGGGAGATAGCCCCGATCTGCTTCCAGGTAGAAAGCACGTCCGGCGAGGCCTGAGGTATTTGGATTGTCGGCTGGACCGCAGGCTCCAAGGCCACTTCCGGCTCGTAGCGAGCTCGCATCCAGATCGCCAGCGCCCCACAGGCAACTGGAGCAAACCCCAAAGCGTCCAGCAACACCACCGAACGCCCTGCCTCTTCCACTGGCCTCCTCACTCCCAGAACCATCAAGACCCCTCCTGCCAACAGCACCAGTGAACCTTGTTCACCGAAGGGGATCCGGAACGCCTGGGTAATCTCTTCTCCCCGGCGCCTTGACCCAAGCACCAGCGCGACCAGCACCAATACGTAACCTGTCAGTGCTGCCAGCAAGGCCATGGCTTCTGGAGCTGTCCCCAAAGGACGTGTGCAGCATCGCGTGGCCGTGGTTGCATGTCCTGGGGACGTGAGCCCCAGCAGGTCGAGCCAAACCAGAGGCCCTCCGCTCAGGTCGATAGGAAGAGGCTGGAAACGGTCGGGCAGGATGGTGACAATACGGAACAAAAACAATACCCCTGCCGTAACAAGCACCGCAGGCCCCAGGACGGAGGCCCCACGACCTCTCCGGGGCTTCCCCCCAGGCCCCACCGCCAAGGAAGCAAGCCCCCAAGCTATCACGGGGGCGAGGAAGGCCAGAACCCAAATAGCCCACACCAGAGCACCTAGGAGGGGCTGAGGGACGGCACATTCTGCGGAGGAGGGACAGTTCAGCGGGGAGGTCGGAACCGCCGGGTGTACCGGAACCGCCGGGGGAACGGGCAAGGAAGAAGGTTGCATCACTGACCTCCCGTAGGGAGGACAACACGGGCACCGCGGGCGATGTCCGCCAGAGTATGACCCTCCCAAGTGCGGAGGAAGAGGACACGGGCAGCGCGGGTGGGAGACCAGAGCACCGGCATAGGGAAAGGCGAGCGCTGGAGTGCTACCTCCAAGTCAGCAGCCCCCTGCTGGGGAGCCACGGCAAAGGTTTCCCCAGGACGGAGACCTGGGGAAGGGTCCCCTAGCTCGGTTCTGGGGATCACCGGAGGCGCCAGGGCTGCAGCAGCGCGACGAATGAAGTGCTCGACGGAAGAAGCAGCAGCCTGGGCAATCTCTGGATCACTCAGCATACTTTGTTCGACCAAGGGGGCGATCTGCCAGCGGCAGAGCTCTTCGATGCGACCTGAGTCGGCGCAGGGAACGTCGTCGCCCCCACCACGGGCAGGCCAGGTTTGCTCCACCAGTCGGTCGGCCCAAAGCTCCGCGTCAGTGATCTGGCGCCGCCGAGCCACCCAAGAGCTGAGGAGTACCGGAGAGATCAATGTGTCGTGGAGCGCGTCGCGCTCGCCTAGCAGCCCGCTCAGATCATCCTGAGCGGCGCTCCCTGCTGGAGACTTGATGCCGAGGTCGCGCAATGCCTGAGCTGCCCGGTCTCGCTGGTCAAGCAGCACTGCGTTCACCGCCGCCATCTTCAGCAAGGTCTGGTCCACGGCGGCGACAGCAGCCTTGCGTACCCTACGCTTGCGGAGCTGGAGCTGCGCCTCGGCCTGAGCCCGT
>JANWXX010000031.1 GCA_025057345.1 Polyangiaceae bacterium
CTCCTCCAAGCGCACCGGCTTCTCCCGCAGTACCACCTACGCTCCCTCCCTGACCACCTGATAGAATTGCTCCTGCAGCTTCCCCCTGCGTTGTCACCTCCTGCAGACCGCTGAAATCTGCACCAACGATCTGAGCACAGCCACCGAAGGCAAGTACACCAACTATGAGGCCATGCCATCCGCAAAGCATTTGCGGAACAATATACCATCAGTAGTTCTTCCGAAAGATGTTCTTCAAAAAGATAGGCGCAACGTGCTGGCCAGTCGAAGGTCCGTGGGCAGGACGGAAGTAGGGGGAGCGCTATCATGAAGCACCGAGAAGGTGCTGCCTAGGGAGAAGCTTTCGGTGACCCTGGCCAACACCTCGCTATCGTTCAGGAGCCGGAAGTCGGAGAGCCGGTCGAAGCGGGGTTGGATATACAACGTGTTCTGCAGGCGAAGCCGGTCGTCCAAGAAGGCGGCACGGACAGCCAGGTAGCTGGTCCAGCGATGCTCATAAGTCTCCAGCGGATCGGTAGCCCCTCGCACCAATTGGTCCCTGTTGAGCAGGTTGTATTCGTACATGTACCCACTGCCGGCCCAACTCTGAAGCTGATCCAAGTGGAGGAACTCCATGCGAAGCCCACCTCCAGCGAGGGTCCTGGTCCGAAGCCGTAGGAACTGGTTGAATTGGTACTGAAGGAAAACTTCGGGGCCAATGCGGGGATGAATCATCCAGGTCCAGCGAAGGTGAGAGAATCCCTGGTTGATGAAGGTGGCCGTGGCATTCTCTGCAAAGCGACCGCTGATCGCCAGGAAGACTCGCTGCTTGAAGTAGGGAACAGCGACATCTTGGTTGTGCAAGGTCTGGTAGATCAGACGCCCGGAACCTCCCAGATCGAAGAGCCGGATGTTGCCACGGACTAGGGCCAAGTTCCCATCCACCTCACCTCCCCACCCAGCCTTTTGCCGACTTGGTCGCAGTGCCTCTACGTTGACCTGAGCTAGCGCATCCCCAGGAGCCCACGCCCAAGCCAGCATTGCCGCCAGCTTGCAGACACAGCCAACCCAGGCTACCCCCGCCTCATGCGTAGCTCGTCGGTGCCGGTACTGATCCTCGGGGCGGGGCTGGCAGGGCTCTCGGCAGCATGGCACTTGCGCCGCCAAGGAGTGAAGTGCCGCCTGCTGGAACGCCAAAGCCAGGTAGGAGGCCACGCTGTCACGGTGGAGGAAGAGGGCTACCGCTTTGATCGCACTGGACACCTGCTCCATCTGCGAGACGAGGAGATCCGGGGATGGATCCACCGTCTGCTGGGGGAAAGGTTGCTTACAGTGCAGCGACGTAGCCGCGTCTACAGCCATGGCGTCTATACCCGCTATCCCTTCCAAGCGAACACATATGGGCTGCCCCCTGAAGTAGCCCACGAGTGCATCATGGGGTTTCTGGAAGCCCAGAAGACCCCACCTTCCCAGGAGCCGGAGCACTTCGAGGCATTTTGCCTGGCGCATTTTGGTCAGGGATTCTCTCGGCATTTCATGCTTCCCTACAATGAGAAGCTCTGGGGCGTCTCCCCGAGAGAGATCTCAGCAGCCTGGTGTCAGCGCTTCGTACCCATCCCGTCGGTGGAGGACGTGATTGCTGGGGCAGTGGGTCTCCACGACCGAGAGCTCGGCTATAATGCAAGCTTCGTTTACCCTCGGAGCGGCATCGGAGAGCTAGCAATGGCGCTGGCCGCAGAGGTGGGCGAGATCGAGCGGAACCGGGTGACCCGGTGGATCGATCCAGAGCGTCGGGTGGTCGGGCTGACCGACGAGGAAATTCACTACGACTACCTGATTAGCACAGCACCCTTGGACAAGCTGGGAGGGCTGTTGCAAAAGGTTCCTGGGGAGGTAGGCGCAGCCTTTCGTAAGCTGCGCTGCACGGATCTCTATTACCTAGACATAGCGCTCAGCAGACCAATCCTCCAGGACTTCCACTGGGTGTACGTACCAGAGCGGCGCTTCCCCTTCTACCGAGTCGGTTGCTACAGCAACTTTTCGCCGGAGCTAGCACCCTCAGGGTGTGCAAGCCTCTACGTCGAACTCGCAGACCGGACTTTGCCCGATATAACCAAGCTGGGACCGGAGGTGATCCGGGGGCTGGTGGAGATGAGGCTCGTCGACAGTTCAGATGCGGTGAAGTTCCTGCGACTCCGGTATCTCTCCCATGCCTACGTCATCTTCGATCACCACTACTTCGAGGCCCTGGGAGTGATCATGCCATACCTTTCGGCCCGGGGGATCCAGAGCACGGGACGCTACGGGGGGTGGAACTACTCGTCCATGGAGGATGCGTTGCGCTATGGTCGCGCCGCAGCGCGGGCAGTGCTCGCCGCGCCCACGTCTCCATGAGTTCCCCTAACGCCCCCTGCATCTCCATCCTCATCCCTGTGTACAACGAGGAGCCACTGCTGCGAGCGGCAGCGGTAGACCTACGGGAGCGACTCGCCCCGCTTGGATGGTCCTACGAGGTGATCCTGGCCGAAAACGGCTCACGGGATGGAACGGTAGCGGAGGCTCGAGCACTCTGTGCACGCTACCCCGAGTTTCGTACCTTCTCCGTGGGAGAACCCAACTACGGGCGAGCACTCCGGCAAGCGATCCTTCAGGCCCGCGGAGAACTGGTAATCTGCGAGGAGATTGATCTATGCGACACCAACTTCCATCAAGCAGCTGTCGCCCTACTCACCGCTGGAGAAGCGGACCTGGTCATCGGCTCCAAGTTGCTCTCCGGTTCCAGCGATGAGCGCCCCCTAGCGCGCCACCTAGCGAGTCGGTTCTACAACGGGCTGCTCCGTGCGACCCTGAGCTTCCGGGGCACCGACACCCACGGACTCAAGGCCTTCCGAAGAGCAGCGCTCCTGCCCATCGTGCATCGATGTACAGTAGAGGGGGACGTATTCGCCAGTGAGCTAGTGATCCGAGCTGATCGGGCAGGGATACGAATGCAAGAGATCCCGGTCCGTGTGCTGGAAAAAAGGCCTCCTACCATCAACCTGGCAAGGCGGGTACCGACGGTGCTCTGGCAGCTTGCCCGCCTCACCTGGGCCATCCGGGTGCGGGGCCCCTAACCCAGGAAGAACAGGGTTCGCCCCCTGCAGCGACCGGACTATGCTAGGGCTCCCTCCCACGGAGACTTGTCCCTTGCAGATCTGGCACCTCACTGCTGATGCTCCCCGCACGCCCCATCGAGTCAGCCCCAACGACTTGGTCACCCTCACGTTGGGCACCTGGCCCATCGAGTTCGGGCAGCGGGTCTGGCTCCAGGTGGCCGTCGAGTTGCCAGGCAAGGGGCGCGAGGAGTACACCCGGGAAGCTGTCTGGTACGAGAACCAAGGCCCCAACAGCTACTGGAGAGCCCAGATTGGGCCGTTCCCGAAAGGGTCTAAAGTGACCTACAAGAGCCAGGGGATATCGAGCCAAGGGCTCACGGCAGGTCCTAGTGGAAGCTTTCGGGTGGGGCCGAAGATTTATCTGGCGCTGCTCTGGCATCAACACCAGCCGGTCTACCGGGATACGTCGAGCCTATCCCCCCGGGGTAGCTACGTGCAACCGTGGGTCCGTATGCATGCAACACGGGATTACTACGGGATGCCGGCCATCGTGGCGCAGTACCCTGGAGTCCATCTGACCATCAACCTGACACCGTCGCTTCTTTGGCAGCTCGACGACTACGCCTCCCAAGGCGCCACCGACCGGACCTGGGAACTCTCCCTCAAACCTCCTTCAAAGCTGACCCCCCAGGAGCGAGACCAACTGCTCCAGACGTTCTTCGACGCGGATCACCAGCGTCAGATTGAAGTACATCCTCGGTATGCCGAGCTGCTGAGGCGCAAGAGGGCAGGTGCTTCGCTAGACGACCGGGAGGCTCGCGATCTCCAGATGTGGTTTAATCTTGCATGGTTTGCCACGGAACTCCGCAGCGGCGAGGTACAGCTCGTCACCGGAGAACGAGCGAGTGTACGAGATTTGGTGGAGAAGGGTCAAGGCTTCGACGAAAGGGATTTCGACCGGCTCTACGAGGAGACGCTGAAGGTGATGAGGGCTGTGGTGCCTATTCATCGGACGCTCCAGGAGGAAGGGCAAATCGAAGTCTCCACGACTCCCTTCTTCCACCCGATCCTGCCGTTGTTGATGGACACCGACCTGGCCACCCTTGACCGACCGTATACTCGCCGCCCTAGGCGCTTTGCCCATCCGGAGGACGCTGAGGCCCAAGTGCAGCGAGCAGTGGACTACTACCGAGAAGTCTTCCGACGACGGCCCCGGGGGATGTGGCCTGCGGAGGGCGCTGTGAGCCAGTCAGTTCTCCCGCTCTTTAGCCAACAGCGCCTCCGGTGGATCGCCACGGATCGCGGAGTCCTGGCTCGCTCGGGCCGCTACGGCTACAACGCGGATGACCCAGACGTACTCTGCCGACCTTACCGTGCTGTCGAGGGGGAACACCAAGTCAGCATCTTTTTTCGAGACACACGACTCTCGGATGATATCGGCTTTGTCTTCAACCACCACGATGACCACCAGCAGGCTGCCCAGGATTTCCTTCAGCGGATCAAGGATCGCTTCGCCAACCGCCTACGTACCACGGAAGATCGGGTGCTCACGGTCATCGTCGATGGAGAGAATGCTTGGGGAGGATACCGGGATGACGGACGTCCTTTCCTCCATGCGTTGTACGCCGCGCTGGAGGCAGATACAGAGATCGAGACAGTCACCTTTTCTGAGTACATCGAAGGTTCCCCGGAGCGGGGGCTCTCGAGCCACGGACTCGGAGAGCAGAGCCAGGTGTACGAGCTCTATACCGGCTCCTGGATCGACGAGGCTGGCTCTCGCCCTGGCGTCGATCTAGGCACCTGGATTGGCGAAGAAGAGGAGAACATCGCCTGGAACCTTCTTGGAGAAGCACGCGATTTTCTGGACCAGCAGGGGGCTACTCCGGAGTCGGCCCCCAAGGCATTTGAGGCCCTTTACATCGCCGAAGGAAGCGACTGGTTCTGGTGGTTCGGAGACGATCAGGATTCAGGTCGTGACAGCGAGTTTGACGATCTCTTCCGCATGCACCTGCGGAACATCTACCGCAGCCTCGGGGCCCCCCCTCCCGCTAGTCTAGAGGAGGCTATCGTCCCTCACATCCATGTATGGGATTATGGTGCCCCGGGCTCTTGGGTTCCCCCTGGTTACCAGATTGCTGTCCGTACCCGTGCCCCGGGGACACTCACCGTTCGCGCCAATGGCGGCCCTGCCTACACTTCCTTCTCTCTAACCCCCGTAGGCGGGGTGATGAGCGGCACAACCCACTACCAAGTCAACCTCGGCGTCCCTGCACCGGGCACGCGCTTCTTTGAGATCGATTTCGACGGAGAGCACGAAGAGCCTCCTGGTTTCACCCGCATCCTCCACGTCATCCAGCCGGATGCCTGAGCCTCACCGCCGCGGTGGAAGGTCTGGCGGCGGAACGACCTCTCCCTGTCCTAGGACTACCCGCCACAGACAGAGCTTGGAGGTACCCCCCTGCCAGGGCAGATGGATCCTTGTCGCCCAGACTGCGACCAGAGGTAGGGTCTAGGGATCGTGCGAGAGAACCCGGCCGGGGACGGATCCTTGTTGCCCAGACTGCGGCGAGAGGCCCATCTGCGAAGATCACATCGAGGATCAAGGGGTGCGTCTCGAGGAGCTTGGTGAACCGCTGCACCGTGAAGCTGCTGGACGAGAAGGTCATCGGTAGGAACTCAAAGAGGAAACCGCAGCTTCGGGCAGCTTCCTATATCCTGTCCAGATCTTCCGGCCTGGCGAGCACGCCGATGTCTCCGGTCGACCGCGGAACATCGTGCACTGCAAGGGCCACGCCTCCACAGAGCGCGTACTCGACACGGCAGGTATCGAAGGCTCGAAGCACGGCGGAAAGCTCCTCGAACAGATGACCATCTCCTCCAGGGTAGCCGAGAGGGGGACTCGGAGGTGGTCAATTGGGAGTAGTCATCCGGGGGAGGATCGTCACTGGCGGATCTGGGAGGATGATCCCGTCGCGTGGGTCAGCGCAACAACGGAACCCAACCTGATAGAACTTGAAGGTCGGACCGTGGCTCGTCGTGGTGATCCGGCAGGTAGCCCGTACCTTCCCCCAGTAGGCACCATTCAGCGTTGAGATATGGTGCGACGACGGATTGTCTGCCTGGTCGTCAGTCCACTCATCCACGTTTCCGTTGAGGTCGAAGACCCCCCAGGAACTTCGACAGTTCGGGTGGGAGCCGATAGGGTCTCCCTGCCAAAGTCGAGCCAGCTCCTCTGGCCGTGCCTTCGGATCCAGCAGTGCGTCGATGTCAAAATCAAGCCCCGCCCGATCGATATTGCACGGGCTTGGCTGCCTCACGTACCCCCATGCATAGGGGAGCCGCTTCTCTCCCTCGCAGGCAAACACCCACTCGACTCGGCTGCACAGCCGCTTGCCAACTCCGGCGCACTTCGCCTTGGCCTCAAACCAGTCGACGTACACCTCCGGCACCTCTCCGATTCGGTTGGGCCACTCGTGGAAATCGATGCAGTAGCGTCGGTGCTGCACAGGAGCCCGACACCGAGCATCTCGGGCGTACTCGGCACAGCGGTAAGAATGCTCTGCATCCCGAGCACATGTATAGGGAAGATCTGGACAAAAGAAGCCGTCGACCAAAGCCATATCCGGGGGACAAGCAGGGGGAAGAGAGGCGACAGCAACCAGACCTGCCAGGGAGGCAAGGGCCCAGGAGAAACCACTGTTCAGGAAGGTTGGCAGCGGCGTAAGAGCTAGTGCCCAGGGAAGGATGGCCCAAAGATCCGGATCAAGCACAGAGCAGAGGCCTCACTGGGAGGCACAAAGATCAATCTGGCTTGATGGAGTCATTGCCGCCGCAAGCCTTGAGGCCATCGGCGCAGCTCTTGTAAGCAAGAGCCTTCGCAAGGCCACTGCCAGCAAGCGGGGTGCAGGTGGCCACCACATCGGCCTCGGGCTCGTTCTTACGGCAGGCAGCACCGCAAGCAACGGCCTTGTTGCAGCCGGGATCGTTGTAGCAATCGGTGAGGATGGTCTTGCAATCCTTGGCCTTGGTGGTAGCGCACATGGCCTTAGCGCACTCGCTAGCGTTAGGATCGTCACAGTTAGAGATCGAGGGGAGCTCGGACTCTTTCACACCACAATAGAGGTTATCTCCACCACCGGAACCTGCAGAGCTACCCCCGGAACCTGCGGAGCTACCCCCAGAACCTGCGCTGCCGCCGGAGCTGGATCCGCCGGTGGGCGCCGAGTCACCGCTGTCATCGCTGCACCCCTGAAGAGCCCCCAGTGCCAGCAAGGAGGCCAAGCCCATCGAAACCAGAACCTTCGTCATTTCTTTCTTGTGTCTGGATTGTTGTGGGACGTCAAGAGCAACCAAGGGGCCGAAAGCTCTGGCCTCCTCTAGATTCACTTAGCGCAGGCGAACGCAGCCGCTTCCGGACGAGTAGGGAGAGTGACACCGTCGGGAGAGCGAACGAAGACGCACACGTCGCCTGCCGGGTTGAGATCGAGGGCAAAGGGTTTGATGAGGCCCCCATCCAACTCGGCCAGCACCTTGTCAGTGGACATCAGAACCCCTTTGAAGGTCGCGTCCCCTAGCTCAATATCTGACCCGGAGATGGCGTTCGCCTTCCCGGAGATCTTCACCAATCCGAATTTCATGGTGAATTGGTTGCCGATAAGGGGAGCCGCAGCGATCACTGGCGGGTCACCGGCGGTATCGTTGAGGGAGGTCGCCGTGGTCACCAGTGGGGTCAGGTTCGCCTCTAGCTGGCCATCTTTAATGGAAAACAGAGTTCTGAGCATCAAGGCCTGGCTAGGGTCCGCGAAGTTCACCTTGCAGTAGCCAACGAAAGCCCCCGAGATATCGAGGTCTCCCTCCGCCGGTGCTGGCAAGCAGGACGGGGGAGGCGCGGACGCCTTGCTTCGTGCCATCTTCTGATACTCCTCGAAGTCTCCCACAGGATCCACGCAGCCGACGAAGATAACGCTGAGCATCATGGCGGCAAAATGAAGGGGGGCAAACGAGCGATATAGCGAGCCTCGGGACATGCCGGTAACTTACCGGCTTCCATGAGCCCGACAACAGTCAAATGGCAGCCTGCTCTGTCGAGCAAGCGTCGCCACCGCCTGCTTCTCGCTACCCTGGCCCTAACTGCGGCCAGTACTTCCCTTGGGATCCCCTCGACAGCGGAGGCCGGAGGGTTCCTTGGAGCTCGTTTCGGAGCGGACCACGGTACACCGGTCGGAAGGAACCCGTTCTCAATTTATTTTAACCCAGCTGCTATCGGTGCCACCAAGGGGACGCAGCTATCCATCGACGCGGCGGTGATCTACCGGCGAGCCTCCTATGAGCGGAGTAGCAAGGATCTCTCGCCGGTGGTCTTGGCAAATACTCCGAAGGATTCTCCGTCGTACAAGGATTACGAGAAATCGAACACGGGCAAGGCGACGATCAGCAACATCCTCGCATTGCCCTTCGCCGGTATCGTCACCGACCTGGGGAACAACAAGCTACCCATTCGTCTGGGCTACGGGGTGTACATCCCCTTCGGCGGTCTGGCAAGCTGGACAAGGAACACCGACTTCACCAACACCACGGCCCCCGGTGGGAACGACGGACCTCAGCGTTGGTTCAACATCAGCGGCCGGATCATTTCCCTCTACAATACGGTGGCGCTCTCAGTAAACGTTCCAGGGACGAAGCTCTCCTTTGGGGCCAATGGGAGCCTAGTACATCACACGGTGGAAACCGCCCGAGCAAGGAACACCAACGGCTCGGACGACACGGCCTCCCAGGATGGTACCCTTCTGGAGGGGCGCGCCCTCGTTGACGCCCGGGGCTTCAACGCTGCCGCCGCAGTAGGCGTCTTCTACGAGGCCATCCCTGAGAAACTCTCCATCGGAGCTTCCTACAGCATCCGACCTGGCTTCGGCCAGATGCGCCTCAAGGGTACACTACGGAGCCAATTCGGCCAGGAGCGCCGCGCCAACGACACCGAGCAAGTCGAGCTGCTCCAGACGTACCCGGATGTCTACCGGCTGGGGATGGCCTACCGAGTCACCGAATCTGTGGAACTGCGTCTCGATGGGGAGTATGTCACTTGGTCCAACTTCAAGCGCCAGTGTCTTGTCAACGCCAACCAAAACGCCAAGTGCCTGCTTTACGACGATGGCTCCGAGGTCAAAGGCAACGATAAGGTGATCCAGGTCATTGAGCGGAACTGGGTCGACGGATGGGCAGTGCGTTTTGGTACAGGCTATTTCCTCTCGGAGCAGACGGAACTCTTCGGCAGCGCCCTCTACGATGCCTCTGCCGTCCCAGATGAAACCCTCGACCCTACCATCATCGATTCCGGGAAGATCCACTGGGTCGCTGGCGTGCGTCAACTCATCACCCCGAAGTTTGCTCTCGCGAGCAGCTTCAACCACGTCTACTTCTTCGAGCGAGATACCACGGGGAAGAACGTGTTTTTCACCCGCCGTGGCGAGTCACGCCAGCCCAGCGCTGGTGGCGTTTACAACCAGCAGTTCTTCTACCTAAACATCAACGGGACTTACACTTTCTAAGCCCCCTGGAGCAGTCCAGGCTAGCCTGCGCTCCACAGCTGGGTCGTGGAGCGCTTGCAGGAAGATCCCTCGCGACTTGTGCGAGCACGCAGCCACGTAGAGCATGGGTATGCGGAGGGCCCCTTTGCCCTTACCTATGTGGAGCGCTAGCGCAAGGCGCAGGCCTTGCCGTAGCCGGAGCGGATCTGATCAACAGCGCCATAGGGGCTCTCCCTATTCGCAAGATTGGCTACTATGTTCAGGGCGCCGGTTTGGCACAGCGACGACGAGGGTAGCGGAGCGGGTTATGGAGCAGTAGGCGCCTGGATCCGCGCCAAGAAGGCATCCGTAAGGTTGGAGGCGCCGGTACAAGTGAGGAGTTTGGAGACAGAGCCCTCGTCGATGATACGGCCCTGATGCATCAGCACCACTCTGTCGCAGAGATACTCGGCCTCGCTCATGATGTGGGTAGAGAAGAGCACTGCACGGCCTTTGCTCCGCTGGTCGCGGATGGCTTCGACGATGAAGCGGCCACTGACTACATCGAGGGCAGTGGTGGGCTCATCCAGGATGAGCAACTCGGGTTCGTGGAGGAAGGCACGAGCGATGTTAGCGCGCTGTTTCTGCCCCGCGGAGAGGGTGGCGCAGGGGCGATCCACGAAGGAGGCCATGGCAAGGTCAGCCACCAGGGCATCGACTCGCTGGGCAAGGCGAGCCGGAGGGAGCCCATAGAGCTTGCCGAAGTAAACAAGGATTTCCCGGGGAGAGAGGCGCTGGTACAACTGGGTATCGCCGGAGAGAAAACCAATACGCAGTTTGGCGTTCAGGGGGTCGGCGTGGACATCCAAACCTGTGACCTCTACCTGCCCTTCCGTAGGGCGGAGGATGCCCGCCAGCATACGTAGCGTGGTGGTCTTGCCGGCCCCGTTGGGCCCGAGCAGTCCCACCACTTCGCCAGCGTGCACGGCCAAGTTGACCCCGGCCACCACCACGGTTTGTCCAAAACGTTTTGTCAGCCCCATCGCCCGCAGGACCATCGGCGACCATGGTAGTCGATGCGGGGGGAAACCGGGCGTGATAGAAGCGAGGAGATGGCGGAGACGACGAACGAAAGCATGATCGAGCGGATTGCTCGACTCCAAGATTATGATCTATACCGCGACTTGACCTGGGAGGGTTCTTTTGAGGACTACCTCCAGATCGTGCGTAAGCGACCTGAGGTGACCCGCAATGCGTTCCAGCGCGTCTACGACATGATCATCAGCTACGGCACGGAGGAGTACATCGACAACAAGAAGAAGCTCATCCGTTACAATTTCTTCCGGGATGAGATCGATGGGGGGAAGGATGCGATCTTCGGCCTCGATATCCCGCTCATGCGTCTGGTCCACGTGCTGAAAGCCGCCGCCGAGAACTACGGCCCCGAGAAGCGGGTCATTTTGCTCCATGGCCCTGTCGGCTCCTCCAAATCGACGATCGTACGCCTACTCAAGAAAGGCCTTGAGGCTTACTCCCGCACGCCCGAGGGTGCGCTCTACACCTACGACTGGATCAACCTCAAAGAGTGTGGCCTCAGCCAAAACGACGTGGAGCCTTGCCCCATGCATGACGAGCCACTGCGGCTTATCCCTCCGGAGTGGCGCGTGAAAGCCATCGAGATGCTCGGTCTTTCCAATGAGCGCTTCAAGGTCAAGGTGGAGGGGGACCTGAACCCGGCTTGTCGCTTTATCTTTCGTAGTCTGATGGAGCGCTATAAGGGCGACTGGTCCAAGGTGGTCAACAACCATGTCCGGGTACGCCGCTTGATCATGAGCGAGAAGGATCGGGTAGGCATTGGCACCTTCCAGCCGAAGGACGAGAAGAATCAAGACTCGACAGAACTCACCGGCGATATCAACTACCGGAAGATCGCCGAATATGGTTCGGATAGCGACCCGAGATGTTTCAATTTTGACGGAGAGTTCAACATCGCCAACCGGGGGATCATTGAGTTCGTCGAGATGCTGAAGCTGGATGTGGCTTTCCTCTACGACTTGCTCGGCGCTTCCCAGGAGCACAAGATCAAACCGAAGAAGTTTGCCCAGACAGATATCGACGAGGTCATCCTGGGTCACAGCGTTTCGGGGGATACCCCCCTTCCCTTCCGGTACCGAGGGGTTCCGGGGTGGTGCACCCTTGAGCAGCTCCACGCGCGCTTCGGCACCGATGCTCGTGGCCTGGAGGTACTCGCCTACGACTTTGAGGCGAAGCAACCCCGCTGGACCAAGGTTCGCTCGGTGTTTCGCCACCGGTTTAGCGGAAACATGCTAACCACCTCCCAGACATGGGGGGCGGTGGAAACGACGCCCAACCACTCGATCTACGACCAGGATGGGCAGGTCTTCTTCCCGGAAGAGAAGCATGAGGTGCTGGCGATCCGCCAGCTACCAAGCGCCTTCGCCGAGCGGGTTCCCAAGCAGATCGATGTAGTCCAGGGGATCGAGGGGTTCCTTCGGGAGGACGTGAAGATCGCGGTAGGTGGAGGGGTCATCACGCGCTCCTGCCGCCCTGGGTGGGCGCGCCTCGATCTGCCACGCTACGCCACGGAGATTCGTGCGATCTACGACGTGGAACAGGACGCGGAGCTGCTCTGCGATCTCCTCACGGTGATGGTTTGGTATGCCACGGAAGGGCACCTCAACCCACGGAACGATGGGATCATCATCAGCCAGGCAGATCCGAAGGAACTGGGGCGGGTGAGCCAGGCTTACACACGCATCAGCAGCGGGGCTGGGTACATCCAGGAAGGATCGGAGCACGACTCGGCTTACCGGCTCTACCTCGGCTCGAAGGAGATCGCGGTGCTAGTAGAGCACCACTGCGGCAAGCTGTCGGCAACCAAGAAGCTACCGGATTTCCTTTTCTCGCTCCCCCGGCGCTTCCTCCAGCATGCCTTCGACGAGCTGATGCGCACGAACGGCTCCCGCAAGCGGACCAACTTGCCGGCAGCAACTGCCTCCCCGACGTGCCGGAAGAATTGCTTTGAGTACAAAACGATCTCGCCCGTGCTAGCGGCGCAGGTAGGGACACTCGCCACCCTCCTAGGCCACGACTACAGGATCTACCGGACCGAGCGCCCAGGGAAGTTCCCCACGTACCGTATCCGGCTCGTTTCGGGCGAAGGGAAGCGCAGCGGGCGCCCCAGGAAGTTCCAGACCAGGCTGACCTGGCGCCCAGTGTTCGCCGAGTGGGTGTACGATATCGAGTGCGAGGGCCTCCACAATTTCGTCTGTGGGGTCGGCAACATCGTGTGCCATAACACCAACGAGGCAGAATACAAGAAGTTGCTTGGCAACGAATTCATGGAGGCGCTGCGAGACCGGACGATCAAGATCGATATCCCCTATATTACCAAGCTGCAGGAGGAGATCCGCATCTACGAGAAGGATTTCAACCAGCAGAAAGTAAGGGGTAAGCACATTGCACCGCACACGCTGGAGGTTGCGGCGATGTGGGTAGTGCTTACTCGCCTGGAAGAGCCCAAGAAGCACAACCTGACGCTGCTCCAGAAGATGAAGCTTTACGATGGGAAGGTGCTTCCGGGCTATACCCAAGACACGGTGAAGGAGCTGCGCAAGGAAGCGAAACGGGAGGGCATGGACGGGATTAGCGCCCGGTATGTGCAGGATAAGATCTCCAACGCGCTGGTGAACGATGAAGGGGAAGGCACCATCAACCCCTTCATGGTGCTCAATGAGTTGGAGAAGGGGCTGCGCCATCACTCGCTGATCACCAATGAGGAGCAGCGAAAGAAGTATCTTGAATGCATCAGTATCGTGAAGCGAGAGTATGAGGAGATCGTCAAGAACGAGGTTCAGCGGGCCATCAGTGCCGACGAGGAAGCCATTGCAAAACTGGCGGCCAACTACATCGACAATATCAAGGCCTACACCCTCAAAGAGCGGCTGAAGAACCGCTACACCGGTGCGGACGATGAGCCGGATGAGCGACTGATGCGTTCCATCGAGGAGAAGATCGATATCCCCGAGAACCGCAAGGATGATTTCCGGAGGGAGATCATGAACTACATTGGCGCGCTTGCCGTCGAGGGGAAGAAATTTGAGTGGAACACCAACGATAGGCTGCGTCGTGCCCTGGAGCTCAAGCTCTTTGAAGACCAGAAAGACTCGATCAAGCTCAAGACTCTGGTAAGCAGCGTTGTAGACCGGGAAACTCAGGAAAAGATCGACGTCATCAAGGCGCGGCTCATCAAGTACTTCGGCTACAACGAGGTGAGCGCCACGGATGTGCTCAATTACGTTGCTAGCATCTTCGCCAGGGGCAGCACCAAGGATTGACAATTAGGGAGTCGCATCCTGCGGTTGCATTCGGAAAAGCTTGGGTTTAGCAAGAAGGCCCTCGCAACCTCCGGAGACAACCCAAGATGAAGACTCCCATCCGTGTCGCCATCACCGGCGCAGCCGGCAACATCGGCTATGCCCTCGCCTTCCGTATTGCCGCTGGCCAGATGTTCGGCCCCGACCAGCCGGTGATCCTCCAAATGTTGGAGCTTCCCCTTGAGAAGACCCAGCAGGCTCTCAAGGGCGTGGCCATGGAGCTGGACGACTGCGCCTTCCCGCTGCTCCATGGCATGGTACTGACCGACGACCCCAAGGTCGCCTTCCGAGACGCAAGCTGGTGTCTGCTGGTGGGGAGCAAGCCCCGAGGGCCAGGCATGGAGCGCGCGGATCTGCTGAAGGATAACGGTAAGATCTTCATCAGCCAAGGCCAGGTCATCGATGAGGTGGCCGGGGACGATGCCCGCATTGTCGTGGTGGGGAATCCTTGCAACACCAACTGTATGATCGCAGCCCTCCAGGCCAAGCGCCTGCCCCGGGAACGCTTCACAGCTATGGTACGTCTGGATGAGAATCGGGCCAAGACACAACTTGCCCAGAAAGCAGGCGTTCCTGTCACCGCCATCGACGAGCTCTACATCTACGGCAACCACAGCCCGACGATGTTCGCCGATTTCACCCACGCCAAGATTGACGGCAAACCCGCCACCGAGGTGATATCCGACCGTGAGTGGCTGGAAACCACCTTCCTTCCTAAGATTGGCAAGCGCGGTGCTGAGATCCTTAACGCTCGTGGTTTGTCGAGTGCCGCTTCCGCCGCCAGTGCCCTCATCGACCACGTACACGACCTAGTGACTCCGGGGAAGGTTCACAGTGTCGCCGTTGCTAGCGACGGCTCCTACGACTTCTCCGAGGGGATCTGGGCTGGGATGCCAGTTCGTACTACCACCCCGGGCAGCTATGAGATCGTCCGAAGCTACGAGATGAGTGACTTTGCCAAGGCCAAGATCAAGATCACCAACGATGAGCTGCTGGGCGAGCGGGAAACTGTTAAGGAACTCATCGGGAGCTTACTTCCACTCTTCCCCCGCGTGACATATCGGGGTCGTACCTCGCCTGCTTCCCGGGGTAGAGTGTCTTCCTCATGCCGCGCCTGCCCCTCATCTCGCTGCTTGTACTCTTCACCCTCTCGTCGGTGACCTCTGGAGCCCCCCGCCCTGGTCCATCTCGCATCACAGGATCCAAGCATCCTGTCTCGAAGAGCAAGAAGGTCACGAAGGATCGATGGGTCGCTGCAACTCCGGAGCGGATGGCAGAGCTGGCCGCCGCCCGGGCTCGCTCAGGCAAGAAGGGTGAGGCGCTGGCGGCGCTGGCGACGCTCTACACGCTGGCGGAGCGAGCCCCTGCGGGGTTGGTGCGCCGCCATCTGGAAAAGCTGGGGGACGGCCAGGGGCCGGTAGCGGAGCAAGCCCGATGGCTGGCTGCGGCGCTTCACCCCCAGCCGCAGCAGGCGTCGTTGCCAGGGTTGGTGAACCAGTTGGCGATCCTTGGTCCTTTTCAGGATACGTCGGGGCGGGTAAAGCAAGCAGACATCCGGGAAGGCGAAGCGGATGCCTGGGCCAATCGCACTGCCGATTACTCCTGGGGGGTCTACGAGGTGCGGTGGCGTCCGGTGATCACGCCTGTAACGGCACGAGGGGTTCCCCTAGACCTGTATATAGCGCCCCGGCGGGAGAGCTGCAGCTACGTGGCCTCGCGAGTCACGCTTCCACAGGATGGTCCCGTTGAGGTCCACCTGGCAGCGAGCGGCGCGGCGAGGCTGCTGTGGGATGGCCAGGATCTGGGAGTGAGCGAGGAGATCCACGAACGGGCAATCTTCGACCGGATCGGCGCCCGGGTGGAGGCTACAGCCGGAGACCACTTGGTGGCGGCCCGGATTTGCGCTGGCTCGTTGGATGATGCAGGCAGGGTGAGGCTGCGAATTCAAGGACCTAGGGGGCAAGAGGTCAAAATCCAAAGTTCTCGCGATTTGACACCGCTCCAAGGGAAAACCTTTGGTAAGGTCCGTTTCAAGGCCCTGATCGAACCGCTGACGGAGGCGCTGGCGCTCAGCTCCAAACCCAGCGTGGAGGAGGCACTAGCGTCGGCGGTGCTCCGTAGACTGGCGGGAGTCGATGATCTGCGCTCACCCCGGGCACCTGGCCTCATCGATACGGTGGCTCGGAGCAAGGATCTGCCCTCTGACCGGCTAGCGATGGCCGGGTGGGTTTCCGCTTTTGGGGCGGCTCGGAGCGGCTGGCTGGGCCAGGCTCGGGAGCGAGCCCTGGCGGAAGGGGACGAGGAAACGGCAGATTTCGCTGCTCGTCGCCTGGCCGCTGCCCGGCTGGAGGCAGGCTTCATCGATTGGGCAGAGGCGGCCCTCCGAAGTAAGCCCACCGCCGACGCCACAGATCAGGAAGCGAGACTCCTGCGAGCGTTGGCGCGAGCGGGCGACGGCAATAGTGAAGGTTCTCTGCGGGCAGCCTTGGCCATGCTGCTAGAGCAGGCGAGCAAGGGTGGGTCCATAGCGATGTGGCAGGAGGTGGCGCGGCTGGCTCGATCCTTTGATGCCAATGTAGAACTCCAAGCGCGGGACGAGTTGGCACGGCTGGCTCCAGAACGCTTTGATCTTCCCTGGCTCCATGCGGCGACCGCACGGGACGCCAACTCCCTCACCCGGGCGGCAGCCTCCACCCTGGAGCTAGGCGGGCTAACCAATGGGAGCGAACTAGCCACGGTGGGAGTACTTCTGATGAGTGCGGGACGAAACCTGGATGCACGGCGTTTCCTCGGGGTCGCAGCTCAGCTAGCGCCGAACCTCTCGGCAGTGCAGCAGGCCTTCTCCCAGGCGCTCTTTGCTTCCGGGCGGCCCGAGGACCAAGAGCTGGGGCTGCTCGCGCTGGAGCGAGCCCGAGCGCTCCAACCGGGGGATGCCAGGTTGCGAGCGGAGGTGGCACTCCGTGGACAGCAGACCCAACGTAAGCCTCTGCGAGATGAGCGGTGGCTGGTGGGTCCAGAGAAACTGCTGGCCCACGCCAGGGCAACTCCAGCGAGGCCTGGGGAAGAGGTGGACCGGCAGGTCTACTGGATGCGTGCGGTAACCCAACACGAGGACCAGCGAGTATCCCAGCTCATCCAGTATGGTCGGGAGATCGTGATCCCGCCCCGGCAGCAAGAGGAACTCTACGAAAACCTCCCGATGGAAGGGGAGGAGCACGAGATCCTGCGAGCGCGGGTCCACCGGGCTAGCGGCGAGGTGGTGTTCGCTGAGGAGGCCAAGAGCGATCAGGAAAGGCCGATGATCCGCTGGCCGGACCTCAAGACCGGCGATGTGGTGGAGGTGGTGGTGCGCTCCTGGACCAGCGGTCCCATTGGTCGTCGGGGCGATCCACCCTTCTATTTCCTCGACTATGGGGGGTCTGTTAAAACCCATCCTTTGCTGTTCAACCACGTGATCTTGGATCTGCCGAAAGAGCGGCCTCTCGCGGTAGATCTGCTCAACGGCAAGGCGGATCGGGTGGAGTCGAAGGAGGAGGGAAATCGAGTGATCACCCAGTACATTTGGGACCAACCGGTGATCCTTCAGGATGAGCCGCTAGCGCCGAAGCCAAGCGAAGTTTTTCCAACGCTTGTGGTGTCCAGCTTTGCAACCTGGGACGAGTTCCGAACGTGGTACCAGAGGGCGGTGGCGGGCTTCACCGAGCCGGACGAGCAGGTGAAGCAGATCGCCGCGGAGCTAACCCGGGGGAAAACCACTCGGGAGGAGAAACTGAAGGCTCTCTTCGAGTTTGTGGCGGATGACATCCGATATGTGAATTACATCTCTGGGGAGTGGTGGCTTCCCAACCGCCCACAACAGCTCCTGGCCAGGAGGCAGGGGGACTGTGACGATAAGGCGATCCTGCTGATCACGCTGCTGAAGGCGGTGGGGATTGAGGCCACGGAGGTGCTGATTCAGACACGACAGACAGCGCAGCCCTCGCTACTCCTGTCGAAGAAGGTAGCAATCCCCCTATTCGATCACGGGATCGCCTATCTCCCGGCAAAGGACGGGCAGCCAGCAATGTGGTTGGACGCTACCAGCCCCCAGAGCCGCCTAGGGCCGCTGCCTAGCATGGATGCCCGGACTTACGCGCTGTTCGTCAACGAGGGCCCTGCCCAGATGATCCCTACACCCCGGAGCAAGCCGGAGGAACACGGCTCCGACGCAGCTTGGGAGCTACGCCTGGATGCTAACGGAGGAGCCACCCTCGCAGCAACCGAAGTCCACCGAGGTGATCATGCATTCCACTTGCGCACGGCACTGCGAGAGCCAGACGCTCGGGCTCAATGGGTCGAGCAAAACTTGATCGGCGGATGGCTACCGCAGGCACAGGTAGAGCCAGAGATCGGCTTTAAAAGCGATCTTCCCCGAGGAGAGGTGCAAGTGAGCTATCGGGCGCGAACGATGGCGTTGGGCCGCGCTGAGGGGCAGGATCTGGTGGTCACGCTAGCTCCACCGACCACCCTCACCTCCCAGCTTGCCCCGCTGCCGCGCCGAACGCTGCCAGTGGTGCTCCCACCCAATCTGGCTCCCAGCCGGACAGAGCGGCGGGTGCTGATCCTGGCGCCGCAGGGGATGCGGGTAGGTGCGTTGCCGCCGGGAGGGATAGCGGCGGGAGGAGACTTCGGCTCAGCGCGGCTCGACGTGGAGGTACAGCAGGACGGACGCGCTGTGCTGATCCAGCGAAGCGTGATCTTTGACCGGGATCAGATTCCGGTGGATAGCTATCACGCCTGGCGCTCTTGGTTGACACAGGTGGACGCACTGCTGCAGCGCTCGGTACGCTTTGTCCCGGCGAGGTGAAGCAAGCCCAGTTCACGAGCACGAGAACGAGAACAGGAACAAGAATGGGGATAAGGATTGGACGGTAGGTTCGGAGCAGGATTTCTCCCTGAGGGAAGATGACCTGCGGGTAGGCGTGCGTCCCAATGTGTACGTGCTGCCTTGTCCGGTGAAGGATCCGAGCGTGGACCGATGGCACGCCTACC
>JANWXX010000320.1 GCA_025057345.1 Polyangiaceae bacterium
CCGGGTCGTTGCTCCCAGGCCCAAGGCCCCCAAGTATAAGACCGTCACGGCGAAGAAGCGCTGACGCTCTTGAGGCCAGCATCGCGCCAAATTGCGAAACGATCAGGAAATCAGAGGATTGAGACGTGGTCACCGCAGCCGTCGCTCTGCAGAGCGAGCATGCCCCTCCAACCCTTCCAAGCGGGCAAGGGCGATGGCATCCTCAACGAGCTGACGGGCCTCGGTGGGGTGATCAATGCGGAGCCAAGTTCGCAAGCGGAGGAAGGTGAGCACGGAGAGTCCGCCGGTGTAACGGGCGGTAGTACCGGTAGGGAGCACGTGGTTGGGGCCTGCTCCGTAGTCGCCTAGCACCTCGGCGGCGTGGGAGCCCACAAAGATTGCTCCTGCATTGCGGATACGAGAAGCGACGGTGGAGGCGTCTTCCAACTCCAACTCTAGGTGCTCGGGGGCGAGGCGGTCGATCAGTGGGAGCGCCTCGTCGAGGGACGACACCACCACTGCGAAGCCCCGGGCGACAGCCTCCCTAGCCGTGGCGGCGGTCGGTAGGGTGGCGAGTTGAGCATCTAGCTCCTTTTCGACTGCAGCGACAAGGGGCTCATGAGTGGTCACCAGGATAGGTAGCGCATCCACGTCGTGCTCTGCCTGCGCCAGAAGGTCTGCAGCGACCACTGCTGGATCGGCACTATGGTCTGCCAGCACGAGCAGCTCGGACGGGCCTGCCAGCATATCAATACCCACCAGACCGGAGACAAGCTGCTTGGCTGCAGTAACCCAGCGGTTGCCAGGGCCCACGATGACATCCACCGGGGCGACACCATCTATGCCGTATGCCAGGGCCGCGATAGCTTGGGCTCCCCCGACGGCGAGGACCGCGTCGGCTCCAGCCACATAAGCCGCCGCGAGGGTGATCTGTGCCGGGCGAGGAGACGCTACAGTTACGCTCTCAACCCCGGCAACTCGGGCTACCGTAGCGGTCATGAGCACCGAGGAAGGGAGCGGAAAGCGTCCCCCTGGGGCGTAACAGCCAGCGCAGGCTACTGGCAGAAGGTGGTGCCCTGCCTCACCTCCGGGGATCCCCGTGGTCAACGGGAGTAGAGCAGCGCGCTGGGCTTCAGCGAAGGTACGAATCCGCTCAGCTGTGCGGCGAAGCACACCCTGGACCTCGGTAGAGCAGGCGTCGTAGGCTTGCTTCAGCTCGGCGGAACCTAGCAGGTACGGCTGACCTCGCTGCCAATCTCCGAGGCGCTCTGCATGGTCGAGGACGGCAGCGAGCCCCCGGTCCCGTACTTCGTCGAGGATAGTCTGAGCAGCTTGGAGTGTGGCTTCGTCCACGGCAACGCGGCGAGTGGCACGGACGTCAGAAGGAGCACGGCGGGTGAGCTTCACGACGACCCTTCCGGCTTGGCGTTGCCAGGGCGGCGCTCAACCTTGAGGCTACGGCGGCGCAGCTCAGCCTCCACTTGCTCCAGCGAGGCACCGAGGGAAACCATCTTCACCAAGGTGAAGTAGAGGAGGTCAGCAGCCTCCCAGGTGGCTTCTTCAGCGGTGCGGGCGGCAACTAGCTCTTGGGCCTCCTCGGTCAGCTTTTGGTTAAGCAGGTCTGGATCGTCGAAGAGGCGGCGAGTGTAAGAGCCAACAGGGGCCGACTCCTTGCGGGATTGGATGGCCCGCTCCAGAGAGGCAAGGCCTCGAAGTTCACCGAAACATCCGGCAGTTCCGGTATGGCAGAAGCCTCGACCATGCTGGCGGACGATGAATTCGAGAGCGTCCCGGTCGCAGTCCACGCGGATCTCCAGCAACTCTTGCCAGTCGCCGGACGATGCTCCCTTGTACCAGAGACCGCCCCGGGATCGAGAATGGTAGACACCACGTCCAAGGTGCACTGCCTCCCGGACGCTCTCCCGGCTGGAGTAGACCAGGCCCAGATGGCGCCCGTGGATGTCGACGATCACCGTAGGGATAAGCCCGTCGGGGCGGTCGGAGCGGAGCGGGGCTACGATGGCGTCGCCTAGCTCAAGACGGCCTGAGTACAGCGCCATGCCAACTTGAGCGTCACCGCCGAGGCGGTCGATGGCAGCCACGTCGGCAGCACTGGCGACCCCTCCGGCGAAGGTGATCCGGACATCTGCGGCCAAGGATACTAGCGCAGCAATGCGCTCCTCGTCGATGCCGACCATGCGGCCTTCCCGTTCGATGAAGGTGATGAGAAAGCCGCCGACGTAGGGGGCTAGCTCTTTCATACGGTCTTCAAGGCGCTGGCCGGTGCGGGTCTGCCAACCGTGAACCATCACCTCGCCCTGCACTGCGTCCAGGGCGGCGATGGTGCGCTCCCGTGGCAGCTCCCGGAGGATCTCCGGCCGTGCCGCTGTCCCCAGGATGACCCGCTCAGCGCCCCGGTCAAGCCAAGTTCGGGCGGTGGTCGCGTCCCGGATGCCCCCGCCGACCCGGCAGCGAGCCTCGCGGAGCAGGGTCTCGACGACCGGCGCGTTGCTCCCCTTGCCCATGGCGGCGTCCAGGTCGATGACGGCGACCTCGCCCGCCAGCCGGAAGCGCCGGATCCACGGCAGCGGGTCACCCCCGTCAATCTTTAGCGCCTTGCCGCCTTCAAGCTGGACTGCCCGCCCGCCCTGCAAATCAATGGATGGAATGATCACCTACGAACCCTCGCACCAAGGCGCACCAGCGCCGCTTTGAGGTCAACGACGGTATGCTCCCCGTCATGGAAGATAGAGGCTGCCAGCACCGCGTCGGCGCCAGCATCCAGGGCTTCCTTGAGATGCTCAACAGTAGCAGCACCACCGGAGGCGATCACCGGCACCGACACCGACGACGAAACCGCCGCCAACAATGGTAGGTCGTAACCCTGGCGGGTACCGTCTTGGTCGAAGCTGGTGAGCAACACCTCGCCAGCGCCCCGGCGGACCGCCTCCGTGGCCCAGGCCACCGCGTCGATCCCCGTGCGGTTCTTCCCAGCGTGGGTGACCACCTCCCAGCCTCCCTCTTGCCGGCGAGCGGCGTCCACGGCGATCACCACGCACTGACGGCCGAAGCGCTCCGCTAGCCGGTTGATCCGCGAAGGATCCTCGATGGCAGCGGTGTTGATGGCGACCTTGTCCGCGCCTGCATCCAGGAGCCTACGGGCGTCGTCCGGCTCTCGGACGCCACCGCCCACCGTGAGTGGGATGCCGAGCCGCGCCCGCACTGCTTTCACAGTTTCCACTTGGGTCTTGCGTTCCTCCAGGGTGGCGGAGACGTCGAGGATTACGATCTCATCGGCACCCCGTTCTTCGTAGATCGCGGCACGCTCTGCCGGGTCACCCGCATCCCGTAGTCCGGCGAACTTCACGCCCTTGACCACCCGCCCGTCACGCACGTCCAGGCAGGGGATGATACGTGCCGTGGGCCCCGTGGCCCGAGGGCGCTGATAGAGCCACCGCTCGATGAGCGCCAGACCCCAGGCGCCGGACAGCTCCGGGTGGAACTGGCAGGCCAGCACCGCACCCCGCTCCATCGCTGCCACGAAGGGGATGCCATGAGTGGCCATCGCCACCGCCCACCCGGCGGGCGCGGATGGCAGGTGATAGCTGTTGGCGAAGTAGGCGTGACCACTCTCCAACCAGCGGCAGGAGGGAGAGGCTTCCACCAGGTTCCAGCCGAGCTGGGGGACACGTACAGTCTTAGGGAAGCGCCGTACCTGCTCGTCCACGACCCCGAGCCCTGCCACGCCGGGGGACTCCTCACTGCCTGCGCACAGGAGCTGGAGCCCTAGGCACACCAAGAAGGTTGGTCGCCCTCTGTCAATGCGCTCCCGTAGCGGACCCCAGAGGCCCGCGGACTCCAGGTTCTCGCGAGCCGCGGCGAAGGCCCCCACCCCCGGCATCACCAGCCGCGGTGCGTCCAGGATCCTCGCGGGCTCGCTCGCCATCACCGGGGAGCCTCCGGCTCGTTGGAGCGCGGCGAGCATGGAGGCCAGGTTCGAGGTACCGGTAGGAACGACGTGGACATCCATCACGATGGCGACCTCCTAGCACGTCCAGTGCGCCGTTGAGCGAGGAGACCTTACCCCAGCACGCCTTTGGTGCTCGGGACTCCCCCGCCTTCTTGGGTGAAGGCTTGCCGCAATGCCAATGCCACCGCCTTGAAGGATGCCTCGACCCGGTGGTGATCGTTGTCCCCGCGGAGCACGTCCACGTGCAAGTTCATCCGACCCGCTATGGCCAGGCTCTGAAGGAAATGTACTAGGTTCTCGCAGGCTACCTCCCCCAGCTTCTCCCGCCGCAGCCCCAGGTGGATCTCCGGCCATGGGCGCCCCGACAAATCTACCACCGCCCTCGCCAACGCCTCATCCAGAGGTGCGTACGCCTGGCCGAACCGACGCAGCCCCCGCCGATCCCCTGCCAGCCCCAACAACACCGCCCCCAGCGCCAGTCCGCAGTCCTCCGTCGTGTGGTGGTCGTCGATGTGCAGGTCACCCTTGCACCGCAAGGTGATGTCCATCTTTCCGTGGCGCGCGAGCTGGGCCACCATGTGATCCAGAAAACCGAGCCCGGTGTTCACCTCTGCCTTCCCCTCCCCGTCCAGCGCCACCCGCACCTTGATCTCCGTCTCCCCCGTCGTCCGCTTCAGCTCAAAGGTTCTCGATGTCACAGGAGACACTCTAGTTCTTCCCAGGAACCAAGCACCCGCGCTGCTCCTGCCGCCAGTAGCGTCGGAGCTGCTTCCTCCTGGCGCTCTCCGGGGGCCACGACCCCCAGCGGTACCACCCCCGCTGCCCGTGCCGCCCGCATATCATCTGGTGTATCGCCGATCATCCATGCAGCCTGTACGCCAAGCCGCTCAAGCGCCAGCCGCACCGGAGCCGGGTCAGGCTTGAGCGGGGCATCCTCCATGACGACCACCGCGCAGAACAGCGGCCCCAGACCGAAGCGACCCAAAAAACGCTCTGTGTCGCGGCGGGGACGCCCGGTAACCAGCCCCAGGGGCAGGCGACTTGCTAGGCGATGCAGCGTTGCCTGATCGCCCACGAAGCACTCGACCTCATGGAGCCCGGGGGTCGAGCCTGCTCCTTGGTAGAGTGCCTCGAAGCGAGCCTTCACCTCGTCGAAGGAGGTGTCCACACCGCGCCGGGTTAGCAGCCGGTAAGTGACCACCCAGTCATTGTTGGCGTCGCCGGCTCGCTTGATGGTGGAGACCTCGTCGGCGGTGACCTCCACCCCGAAAGAGCGGGCGGTCTCCAGGATGCACCGCCGGTAGGAGCCGGAGACGTCCGCCAGCACGCCGTCCAGGTCGAAGATCAGCGCCTCCGGGCGGAGCGCCGCCCGCAGCCCCCGCAGCAAACGACGGTGCTGGGTCGGGTCCCCGGGGACGGTCACCCGCAGTGCGTCCTCCAGCCCGGGTTTCTGGGGGAACGCTCGAACCCCGATCCCGAGCCCCGCCATCGCATCCCGGACCCACAGTGCCCGCGGGGTACGACCGAAGACAAAGTTCGCCTCGCTGTCCGGGACATCCACCCCCAGCGTATTCAGCTCCGCCGCCAGCTCTTTGCGCTCTTGCTTCACCTCCGCCACGAAGGATTCCATCGCCCCGGATCCCTCGTCGAGCCATCGTTCCGCTAGGTACAGCGAGGGCCCGCTCACCGCGTAGGGGGCGCCTGCCGCACGCAGCCCGTCGATCACCTCTGCGGGACCCACTGCGTACCCTACCCGGAGCCCCGCTAGACCCCATGCTTTCGACAGCGTCCGGATCACCACCGCATTGGGCAGCGACAGCGCCGCCCGGAACAGCGCATCGTCGCCGAACTCGACATAGGCTAGGTCCACCAGCACAAGCGCTCCGGTCGCTGCGAGGGTATGGAGATCGTCTACGGACGCGACCTGCCCGGTAGGATTGTTGGGGCTAACCAGGG
>JANWXX010000321.1 GCA_025057345.1 Polyangiaceae bacterium
ATCCAGGAATTGTCCTACAAGAGTAGCTCAGCGGCGGATCTCCAGGAGATGACGAACCTGGTGCTGGAAGGGGGGGGGTTCTACTACCGTGAGCCAAGTAGCGCAGGGTACATCCCTAACGGGATTCTCTCCCGATATCCGATCCTGGAAGCGGGGAGCTGGGATGATCCCAAGTCGACCAACCGAGAGTTTGCCTGGGCTCGGATCGACGTGCCCGGGGATCGTGATCTCTGGGCCATCAGCGTTCATCTGCTCACCAAGGATGCTGCTACCCGGGACGCAGAGGCTAAAGCGCTGGTATCTCTGATCAAGACCAAGATTCCAGAGGAAGATTTGGTGACCCTCGGTGGCGACATCAACACCGACGTCAACACTGAGCCGTGCTTCACCACCTTTGCCCAGCAACTCGTCGTCCAGCCGCCGTTCCCTGCGGACCAGGAGGGCAACGAGAACACCAGCGCCAACCGGAAGAAACCCTACGACTGGGTTCTCGCAGATCCTAACTTGAACATGCTGGCCACCCCGGTGAAGATCGGAGCACAGGTCTTCCCGGCGGGGCTGGTGGTCGACACCCGGGTGTACCAGCCGCTAGAAGACTTGGCCCCCGCGCAGCTTGGAGATTCGGCGGCGACCAACATGCAGCACATGGGTGTGGTCCGCGATTTCTTGCTCCCGGTTCCGTGAAGCTGAACGCTGGCACGCAGCTCCTTATGGAGACAGGGGAAGCCCTCGGTACGACGCTGCTCCGTGAGGGGTCGGTCGCCCGCGCGCTGGCGCAGGGGGATCTTGCTCCGGAGCAGTTCGCAGGGAGCCTGCTTCGCGCAGTTCTCTGGCTGGCTGCGCGCTCGTTGGCTTGCGCTCGAGGGATGCTCCCGCCACCCCCACGACCCGGGAAGAAGGCCAGCGCTGCCCTCTGGGATGTGTTGGTGGAGGAGGAACGACAGCTGCGCGGAGACAATCGGATGATCGATGCTCGGCTCCTTCACGTGAGGCTTCCGGGAGAGCCGCTCTGGCGGTTGCTCAACGATCCGCTCTGGCGCGAGGCGAGCAGCGAGGTGCTGGGAGAATGCTACGAGGAGCTGCTGTCGCTGCGCCCGCACGGGGACGGGGATGGGATCCAGTGGCTCCCTGGAGGACGTTGGGCGAGGAAGCACCAGGGAAGCTATTACACCCGTCCCGGGCTACGAGATACCCTCCTTGATGGTGCCCTGGAGCCTCTGCTCTCGACGATACCGATGCCGTCCGTGTGCGATCCAAGCTGCGGCTCTGGGAACCTTCTGGCGGAGGCTGCACGCCGCATCGCTAGACGAGCAGGGGTAGCTCCGGCGGTGGTGGTCGAGCACTGCTTGTACGGAGTTGATGTAGACCCTCTTGGGGTGGAGCTCTGCCGTTTGGTTCTCTGGCTGGAAGGTGGTTTCGATCGTTGCTGGCCGGTGCGTCTCGATCGGGCGGTCCACCAGGGAGACAGCCTACTTCTCCCTTGGAAGGAGGTATTTCCAGAGGCCACGATGCGAGGGGGATTCGACTGTGTGGTGGGGAATCCTCCGTTCGTGAACTGCGTTGAGGGGCCGGCTGCTCCGAGCAAAGCGGAGCGTCGGCGGAACGTCCCGGAGTTCGGCGGGACTGCGGACCTCGCGTACTTGCTGCTCGGAGCGTCGATGCGACTGGTGCATCCCCAAGGGCGCTTGGGCATGATCCAACCTCGCGCACTGCTGAGCGCCAGCCCTGCACGCTCCTTTCGTAAGGCCCTTCCGAGAGGCTTTCGCCTGGTGGCACTCCGGCTCCCGGAGAGCGCGACGCTCTTCCCTGGCGCAGCGATCCATGTCTGCCAGGTGTTCTTTGCCCGAAGCGAGGGGCAGGGGTGCTCCGTGTGCTTTGAGGGACCTCAGGGAGAAGCGTGGTTTCATGGAGAGCTCCGCAGTGACAACTGGTGGAGCGAAGCACTGCGAATCAGCGGGCGCGCCCAGGCGCCGGAAGAAGAGCAGAGGGTGGTGCGGTTGGGGGAGCGGTTCCAGGTGATGGCCAGCATGACCGCCCAGGAGGCTTACGAGGCGGTTTCTGTGGTGATCGACCGGGAGCAGGGCGACGAGCCTCGGCTCCTCACCACTGGGCTGATTGAGCCTGGTCGCAACCTTTGGGGTCAGGTAGAGTGTCGGTTTCTGGGCCGGCGCCTTCGCTTCCCGAGGCTCCCGCGGAAAGGGCTCTCAAGCACGAGGTTGTTGCGTCGGATCGAGCGAGCGTGCCGGCCCAAGATCCTGGTGGCAGGGCTCTCTCGGGTTGTGGAGTGCTTCTTGGACCTGCAGGGGGAGTACATAGGGTCTGTTTCGACCTATACGATCCTTCATCCAGAGGACAACAGGGAGGCCCTCGGTGCTCTATGCGAACGGCTGCTTTCTTCGGAGGTTTCGGAGCGATTCCGCGTGGTGCTGGGTGGGAGTGCGCTGGGGGGAGGGAATATGACGATGACCAAGGAGTTCTTGCGTACCTTGCCGCTCTCCGGTCACCCTGAGGGTCTGTGAGCGAGAAGGCGCTTTGGAGGAGGTTGGTGAGGTGGGGAGTGGTGCTTGGGCTTGGGGCTTGCTTTCCGGAGCTGCGCTGGGAGCCTTGGGTGCACCAGGGAGGGGATACCTTCTCCCTTCCTGCGATGCCTCTAGGCTCCGGAGAGCCGGCAAGCTCCACTTCGGCCATGCTTGCCATCAGTTCCAGCGCTCCTGCTGCGAGCGTACCGGCTCTCCCCACAGTCGATGTACCGCCGGAGGATGAGGATCTGAGGAGGAGCGCACGGCAACTCGCAGGGCTATCCACGGAGGCGCCACCAGGGCCGAGGAGGCTGAGGCTGGAGCAGCATGCACAAACAGTGAACAGGAGCTTCGATGTCTTCGAGGAAAGCCGAGGCAAGGCGATGTTGGCGTGGGCGAGGAAGCACCTGGCTGCCGCTGAGGAGGGGACGGTGCTCTACCCTTTCGCGGGGCCGGATCTGATAACGGTACGGCGGTTTTACCCAAGAGCGCGCCGCTATGTATTGGTGGCGCTCCAGGAAGGAGGGCCGCCTCCCGATCTATCCAGGCTTCATCTGGGGGCGTTGAACGCCACGCTGGATCTTTACGAACGGGTCTTCGACGCTTTTGCGCGGCGGGGTTTCTTCCTGACGATGCACTTGGGGGCGGGGTACCGGACGCCGGGAAGCGCTCGTGGAATCGGTGGCGTCCTGCTAGCCTTTGCGGAGCGGGAAGGGTTCCAAGTGCTGGCAGCGGAGCCGGTGAAGATCCGCCACGATGGGGGGCTGGAACGTCACTCTGGTCCTCAGGAAGTTCCGGAAACTTGGTCTTCCCTCCGGCTCCACCTGCGCCGTCCACAGGATGGGGCGCGGGTGCTGGTGGACTACCTCCGAGTGGATCTCTCCGATGGGGCGTTGGCGAGGGATTCCGGGGCACTAGCGCTGCTGGAGGGGCTGGCCTTGGGGCCAGTGGTGCTGAAGGCCGCCTCCCACCTACTGCAGCAGCGGGGGTTCTCGAAGCTGCGAGGGCTGCTTCTCGCCCGCACTCGGCAGCTTGTCCAAGACGAAACTGGTATCGCCTACGAGCTACTGGAGCCAGAGTTCAACATCAGACTCTTTGGCTCGTTTCAAGGGGTCAATGGGCTGTTTGACGGGAGGCCCCAGAGGCGGCTCCAGGAGGCCTATGCCACGAGGACCGACATTGAACCGCTGCCCTTTGGGATTGGGTACCGCAAGGCAGGGGGGTCGGCGCTAATGGTGGCCAACCGGAAAGAAGCGGCGCCGCTGAGTGTTCCGTGAGGCCGTTGGAGGTACCAGAAGGCCCCTGCCCCGATCAGCGCTAGGATGACTGCTGCCAGGACGATCCAGGGCAGGGGAGAGGGGGTAGGGCGCTCCTCGGGCATAGGGGGGGTTACGGGAATGTGCTCGAGCACAGTCACGGTCATGCCGCGGTCCGAGAAAAACGTCCGTAGGGACTCAAGCAGAGCGTCGAATTTCTGAGGATCGATAGGAGGGGTGGCCCCCTTGAAACGTTGGGCATGTTGGTGAGCCACAAGGGAGAAAGAACGCAGTTCGGCGGTCTTCTCCACGGTGTTGGCCGCACCGATCACCAACGTCGCCCCGTTGTTCACCGGGATCAGCTTGATATGCTGGAGCGCCAGTTTGCCTCCGGCCGTTGAGGGGCCATCCGGCTCCGACAGCTCGACCCGGTAGGGTACGGGGCCCTGGAGCCCGTCCGCAAAGATCGCCCGGAAGAGCTCGGCAAATCCCACTGCCTGCTGCGCTACGATGGTCAGCTTTTTGACCGCCATGCTTCCTATTCTTACTGCGATTGTCTCTCCGGTAGAACCTTCCTTCGGTCTTGGGGCAGTGTCCGCTTTGTGGTTTAGCCCGGGGGGTTTTCTTGTCCCATGTCGAAGATGTGATATGTCCTTGCGAATGAAGCCATACATCTCTTGTGCCTTTGCAGCGCTCCTCCCCTTGGTCGCGCTGACGGTAGGTTGTGGTGACGACAGTGGTACTAGCTCGACCCCTGGGGCGGGGGGCAGCGCTCAAGCAGGTAGCGGGGGCTCAGCCGGGAGCAGCGCTGGGGGGAGCAGCTCCGGGAGCGGAGGTTCCGATGCCGGTAGCGGCGGGACTAGCGCGGGCTCGGGAGGTTCCGATGCCGGTAGCGGCGGGACTAGCGCGGGCTCGGGAGGTTCCGATGCCGGTAGCGGTGGAACCAGTGCGGGCTCCGGCGGTAGCGCTGGCAGTGGTGGATTGAACCCGGGCGCAGACGGGTGCAGCGCGCCGGCGCAGGCGCCCTCGATGGGGACCTGCTTCAAGGTCGAGGCTCCCCACCAGTGCAACCCAGTGACCAACGAGGGATGCGACACGGCCGCCGGGGAGGCCTGCGACTTTGGGATCAACGGCTTTCAGTGTTATCCGGCTCCTAATACCCTGGGGCTTTGTGAAAAGTGTGGCGGTGAGGACGAATTGTCCTGCAAAGGCGGGCTAACTTGTGCTGGTGGGAAATGTGCTAGGTTCTGCTGTAATGACAGCGATTGTGGTGGTGGTTTCTGCAATACCACCACCGGCACCGGAGTGAAAGATCTCGGTGTTTGTACTCCAAGGGAGTGCAACAGTAACGGAGATTGCAAGGATCCAAGCAAGCCCATCTGTAATCCTAAACTTGCGCTTTGCACTGAGTGTGCTGTGGATGGGGACTGCAAGGATTCGAGCAAGCCATCCTGTATCGATGGTGCTTGCAAAGCTCTTGGGGATTGCTGCGAGCCGACTAAGGACGTTCCTGGCTGCACCGATACGAAGATTAAGGAGTGTGTCTGCGAAGAAGACTCCTACTGCTGCGACATGGAGTGGGATGCCACTTGTGTCAAGGAAGTGGCTGAATTCGGCTGTGGGCTCTGCTCCGGTCAATGCACGAAGGAGACGGATTGCAAGGATGCAAGCAAACCAATCTGTGAAGACAATACTTGCATCGCGAAGTGTACGAAGAACTCCGACTGCAAGAACCCTGACAAGTCGGTCTGCATCCCTGGCTCCGGCAAGTGCGTCCAATGCGTCACCCATGAGGATTGTGAGAGTGTCAGTAGTCCGGTTTGCGATACCAGCACCAACAGTTGTGTAGGGTGCAAGGCGGATGGAGATTGCAAGGACGCAAACAAGCCCTTCTGCAATACCAAATCCGGTGCCTGTGTTGCGTGCAAGGCCAACAGCGATTGCAAAGATGTCTCCAAGCCCATCTGTGACACGGCAAGCGGTTCCTGCGTGCAATGCAATACAGATAGCGACTGCAAAGATGCTGCCAAGCCTTCCTGCAGTACAGGAGGGGTCTGCGGGAAAGCAGGCAACTGTTGTGAGGTAGTTGATGGGTTTGCAGGCTGCACGGATGCGAAGATTAAGGAG
>JANWXX010000322.1:0-2729 GCA_025057345.1 Polyangiaceae bacterium
GGCCTTGAGGCGGGTCCGCACCTTTTCGGGCTGATCATCAGCCCGATGCTCCAGATCTTCCGGGTCTGTACCCGGGGGCGGCGGATTGTATTTGAGGTGGAAAATTTGTCCAGTCTTTTTGTGTGAGCGACGATAGATGGCCCGCTCTTCCAGCAGTTCGCTGGGTACATCCAACTGGATCACCGCATCCAAGACCCAGCCACGTCGCTCTAGCAGCTTCCCAAGAGCTTCTGCCTGGGGTACCGTCCGGGGGAATCCGTCCAGCAAAAACCCTCCTTGACAGTCCGGCTCCTGGAAGCGTCGGTCGATCAAGTCAATCACCACCTCGTCAGGTACAAGCCCGCCACTGGACATCACCGCGGCGATCTCTGCTGGCAGGTTGTTGTGGCTCTTGGCGGCCCGGAGCATGTCTCCCGTAGAGAGCTGGGGAATCCCAAAGCGCTGGCAGAGCAACTTCGCCTGTGTCCCTTTGCCGGCCCCCGGAGGACCCACGAAAATCAAGCGCATCTTGCTACCCTCCCACGGTTACACGGTCACCTGGCGGCGACCACTCAGTTTGGGTGTTGCCCCCGTACCAATGTCCTCGTACTTGTTGGTGGTCAGTTGTACATCGATCTGGTTGACTGTCTCGAGCGCCACGCCGACCACGATCATGATCGATGTGCCACCAAAGCGCGCTAGGGAGGGGACACGCAACGCATTGAAGATGATTTGTGGGATAACGCATACTGCGGCAACGTAAAGCGCCCCACCAAAGGTGATCCGAGTCAACACTCGATCGATGTACTCGGCAGTCTGCTTACCCGGACGGATCCCGGGGATATTGGCCTGCTGCTTCTTCAGGTTGTCCGCCACATCGACAGCCTGGAAAGTCACTGCTGTATAGAAGAAGCAGAAGAAGATGATCAGCAACGTATAGAAGGTGTTGAAGACCCAGTCGCCACGGTTGATGAAATCTTGCACTGCGTTCATCCCGGGCACCTTGAATTGGGCCAGTGTTGCCGGGAAGGCGAGAAGTGAGCTAGCGAAAATCGGCGGGATCGTCCCCGCCACGTTCACCTTCAAAGGCAGGTGCGCCTGTTGGCCGCCATAGATGCGCTTACCTACCTGGCGCCTCGACGTTACGATGGGGATGCGCCGTTGCGCCCGCTCGAAGAACGCGATGGTCCCCACCGTCACCGCAATCACCAAAGCCACCGTAGCGACGGTCAGAGGTTGAACGTTGCCTTTATTTTGCTGGAGGTAGTTGCCTATTGCATTGGGAATATCGGTAATGATCCCGGCGAAGATGAGCAGAGAAGTCCCGTTAGAAATGCCTCGTTCGGTGATCTGCTCTCCTACCCACATCAAAAACGCCGTTCCTGTAGTCAGGGTGAGGATGGTCATCAACCGGAACGATAGCCCTGGTTTCCCCACCACCTCTCCCAGCTCTCCGGTCATCCCTTCGAGGGTGGTGGCCACTCCAAAGGCCTGGAACGCAGCCAGTACGACCGTCCCCATACGGGTGTACTGATCGAGCTTTCGCCGCCCTTGCTCGCCCTCTTTCCGCAGTTCTTCGATGGGTTTGTAGACCATCCCGAGGAGGCTCATGATGATGCTCATCGAGATGTAGGGCATAATGCCCAGGGCGAAGATCGACAGGTTTTCCACAGCCCCGCCGCTGAACAAGTTGAACATCCCGATCAGGCCCGAGCCTTTGCTCGCTACCACCGATTTCATGGCGTTCCGGTTCACGCCTGGGGTGGTGATGAACACGCCGATGCGGTACACCGCAAGCATAGCGAGGGTGAACAAAAGGCGGCGGCGGAGTTCGGGAATCCGGGGTACTTTGGCGAGGTTGGCGAGGACCATGGGGAGGGGAGGGTAAGGAGGCGCTCTCGGCGGCGTTCGGGGCTTTGGTGGCCACCTCGACTGCCTTGCCCCCGGCCTTCTCGATCTTCTCGCGAGCCGAGCGGGAGAAAGCGTGTGCCTGAACTGTAAGGGCTTTGGTCAGCTCACCATCCCCTAGGATCTTGAGCTTGTGGAATCGGCCGGATACCAACCCCTTGGCACGGAGCAGGGTCTCGGTCACCTCGGTGCCCGCCTCGAAGCGCTCCTCCAGCGCCCCCACCGGCACGATAGCCACCACCGTCGGGAACGGGTTACGGAAGCCCCGCTTCGGGAGTCGCCGCTGGAGCGTGGTTTGACCGCCTTGGAAGTGGAGCTTGTTGATGTTGCCTGTGGATCGGGCCTTCTGGCCCTTCTGCCCGCGACCTCCGGTTTTGCCGAGACCCGAGCCCACGCCGCGACCTACGCGGCGTTTGGGTATATTAGCGCCCGGGGGTGCTTGCAGATTGGAGAGAATGTAGGCCATGAGCGTGGAACCTTCTCAGGGTGCTTTTTGCTCCTGCACCGTGACAAGGTGCAGCACCTTTTTGATCATGCCGCGGAACGAGGGGGTGTTGTCGACCTCGACCTGCGTATCGATCCCGTGAAGTCCGAGCCCCTTGAGGATTGCTTGCTGGGCGTGAGGAACCCCGATGGTGCTCCGGACCTGCTTGACCACCAGCTTACTTGCCGTCGTCATCCTTACCTCGCTCAGCTATGTACCACGATCTGCCCCCGGCTCTTGCCGCGGCGGATCTCGTCGGGCTGCTTGCCACGGCGCTCGGCGAGCTGCTCGGCGCTATGGAGCTTCTTGAGGGCGGTAATCGTGGCCTTGACCACGTTGTGAGGGTTGGAAGAGCCCA
>JANWXX010000322.1:2739-5893 GCA_025057345.1 Polyangiaceae bacterium
CAGGCTCTTGGTGAGGATGTCTTGGATCCCTGCTGACTCCACCACGGCACGCACGGCACCGCCTGCAATGACGCCAGTGCCAGGGGCTGCTGGCTTCAGCAACACCTTCCCCGAGCCGAAATGACCATAACTCTCATGGGGAACCGTTTTCTGATCCAGGGGTACTCGGAATAGGTTCTTCCGTGCTTGATCGTTCCCCTTGCGGATCGCCTCCGGAACCTCGTTGGCCTTACCCAAGCCAATCCCCACCAGCCCCTGTCCATCACCTACCACCACCAGCGCCGAAAAACTGAAGCGGCGGCCGCCTTTGACAACTTTGGCAACGCGGTTGATATGGATCACCCGCTCCTGGAGTTTGTCCTCGTCGATCTGCTGATCCAGCATGGTTTCCTCTCAGAAATCGAGCTCGCCTTCGCGAGCGCCTTCCGCCAGCGCAACGACCCGGCCGTGGTATAGGTAGCCGTTCCGGTCGAAAACTACCTTGGTGATGTTCTTCTCCTTGCACAGCTTGGCGATGTAGCGACCCACGATCCGTGCTGCCTCGGTTTTGTTGCTCTCGCTCAGCTCGCTCTTGATGCCTTCCGAGAGGGTACTCGCATGGGCGAGCGTCTGCCCAGTGGTATCGTCGATGACCTGCGCGTAGATGTGTTTGGCGGAGCGGAACACCGAAAGCCTTGGCCGCTCGCTCGTCCCGTTGATCTTCTTGCGAATACGCAGCTTCCTGCGCTCGCGTCCTTCCAGCTTTGTCATGGTTTGCCCTAACTTGCCGCCCTTACCGCCCTTACCGCCCTTAGCGCTGGCCTTACCGGCCTTGCGGCGGATGTTCTCATCCTTGTAGCGAACGCCCTTGCCGCCGTATGGCTCCGGTGGCCGGAATGACCGGAGGGTGGCTGCAGTCTGCCCCATCTCCTCTTTGTCGGGACCGGTGAGAACAATGAGCGTTCCTTTGGAATCCGCAGGGATCTGCGCCTTGATGGAGGGAGGGAGAGGATAGATCACCGGGTGGGATAGACCTAGCATCAGGTGGAGGACCGTGCCCTTGAGCTCAGCACGGTAACCAGTACCCACGAGCTCCAGGGTTTTGGTGTATCCTTCGGAGACACCCTTCACCATGTTGGCCAAGTGGGCCCGTGCGGTTCCCTGGAGGCATGCTGCCCGATCGGGATGGGTATTGGTCGAGACAGCGATCTGATTCCCCTCGACTTTGAGAAGCACCCCCTGAGGCAAGGTGCGTGACAAGGTACCTTTGGGCCCCTTGACCTCGGCGACTGGGCCTGCTGGGGTTTCCTTGACAGTGAGGGTGACGCCCTTGGGTAGCTCCACGGGTCGCTTGCCGATGCGGGAGGTACGGGGCTTGGTTTCGGTGGAGGTAGTTGCGGTGGACATCACCAGACCTCGCAAAGAAGCTCGCCGCCGATCTTCTTCCGGCGGGCGTCTTTATCTGACATGACCCCAAGGGAGGTACTGAGGATAGAGATTCCAAGACCAGAGAGCACCATCGGGATACGGTCGTGACGCACATACACACGGCGGCCTGGGCGGGATACGCGACGAATACCGTCGATGACCCCCTGGCGGTCGCGGCCGTACTTCAGCACGATGGTGAGCTCCTTACCGGCTTTGTTCTCTGTTGGCGCTTCACGCACGTCGGCGATGTAGCCTTCCGCCTTGAGAATTTCGGCGATGCTCCGCTTCAATTTGCTGCTGGGCATGGAAGCCTTCTCGTGCCTTGCCAGCGAGGCATTGCGGATGCGGGTGAGCATGTCAGCGATGGGATCGGTCATCATGGCATCACCAGCTTGCTTTGATGAGACCAGGGATCTCGCCTCGCAGACCGTAGACCCGCAGGCAGATACGGCACAGTTCGAAATCGCGGTAGAACCCGCGGCTGCGACCACATACCTTGCAGCGATTGCGGTGGCGAGTGGAGAACTTGGGGATAGTGTTGAGTTTGGCGATTTGGCTTGCGCGTGCCATGATTAGCTCCTTTTCACCTTAGGCACGGAATGGCATGCCGAGGTGGCGGAGGAGCGCGCGCCCCTCCTCGTCGGTTTTGGCAGAGGTCACAAACGAGATGTTCATGCCCTTGATCTCGTCGACGCGGTCATAATCGATCTCGGGGAAGATGATCTGCTCACGCAGCCCGAGCGTGTAGTTCCCGCGGCCATCGAAGCCTTTAGGCGAGACACCCTTGAAGTCGCGGACACGGGGCAGCGCTAGGGTCACCAGCCGATCCAGGAATTCCCACATACGATCTCGGCGTAGCGTGACCATAACCCCGATTGGCAGACCTGCACGGAGTTTGAAACCTGCGATAGCCTTCTTCGCGCGAGTCACCACTGGCTTCTGTCCGGTGATGGCCCGTACCTCCTCGGTGGCACTCTCGATAATCTTCGGGTTCCCCACGGCTTTGCCGAGGCCCATGTTGACCACAATCTTCTCGAGGCGGGGCACCTGCATGGGATTCTTGTAGTGGAACTCCTTTTGGAGCGCAGGAGCCACATCCTTGTGGTAGCGCACCTTGAGGCGAGGCAAGTTGTGCTCTTCCGCCATAATTTCTCCTCCGACGATAGCACTGCACCGCTTTTGGCTGTGCGCACCTTCTTCCCGTCGACGATTTTGATCTTCACCCGGGTAGGCTTCCCGGTTTGCGGGTCTAGCGGCATGACCTTGGAGGCATGAAGGGGGGCCTCTTTTGCGATGATCCCGCCCTGCTGGTTGAGGGGACCAGGACGGGTGTGCCGCTTGACGATGTTGAGGCCCTCGACAATCACGCGGTCTTCTTCCAAGAAGACGCGAGTGATTCGTCCGGTCTTGCCCTTCTCTTTGCCTGAAATGACCATCACCTGGTCACCCACACGAAGCCGGTTCATCACACCACCTCCGGCGCGAGAGAAATGATCTTGAGGAAGCGCTTGGCGCGAAGCTCCCGGGCTACTGGCCCGAAGATACGCGTGCCGACGGGCTCGCCCTTGTTGTCGATAAGCACAGCGCTGTTGGTATCAAAGCGGATGAGGCTCCCGTCAGGGCGCGCATACTGGCGCCGGGTACGAACCACTACCGCTTTCGCGGTGGAGCCCTTCTGCACCTTGGAGCCGGGGAGTGCTTCCTTGATGGAGACAACGATGATATCGCCGAGAGCCGCATAGCGCCG
>JANWXX010000323.1 GCA_025057345.1 Polyangiaceae bacterium
GTGCGTGAGGCCATCCGGACCTTCCTTGCAAACCCCAGTGTTCCCAGGCACTTGGCCCTGGGTGCGTAACTCCTAAATATGTCCCGCTCAACCCGTCTTCCTCGGGCAAGCTGATAGTGCTCCGAAAACTCCTTTCCTACGTCTCCAGCAAAAGGCGGATTGGTGAGGATCAGATCGAACCCATGAAAACCCCGGATCTTCGAGCGCATAATCTCCTCGATAGTTGGGGTCTTGTCTGTCCTCTTCGCGGCGAGCTTGAGACTATCGACGCACACAATACGGGAAGCCTCTTGCCCACTCGCGGCCAACATCACTCGGGCAATTCGACAGGCACGCAAATCCTGATCGAACCCCCAGACTGAGCACCGTGGTTCATGGAGGAGTGCATGGCGCAGGAACCCCCCGGAGCCGCATGCCAGGTCCGCAACCAGTTCACCGGGCTGCGGGCAGAGCATCTTGACTACTTCAGCAATCACGTACCGAGGAGTGAAATATTGACCTTTTTGGCCCTTGGCAGCACGACTGACCATAACCTCAAAGATGGCATCCAGACCAATCAGATCCTCCGAGAGCAATTGGGTGGCCGAGAGAATTGCGGCACACCGAGTCAGTTCTACTTCGTTCAAACGTGTGGTTGCCCTGGGATTGAGTACGCCGGGCCAGCGCTCGGCTGCTTGGCGAAGAAGGCGATTGACGTGATGCACAGAGTTGCCGGGAGATGTCAAAAAAGGCTCTCCTGAAGCCGAGGAGATTTCGTGGATGAGGCGTGCAACAAGAAGTTTCAGTGCTTCATCGAAGGGATCTTCTCCACTGTGAGCACGGATGATCTCATCCATGCGAGTTGCGATGGACTCCCAATCACCTGTGTGGAACCCATGCCGTTTACCCATACACGACCTCCAGGGTAGGATCTTTCCCGAGGGGGGTTTTGTCAGCAAGAGCGTGGCACCGTGAATGCACAGGGAATTGTTCAGCTCATGGTTCTCCCTTTCGGCGGTGCTTTATGGTGAGAGGCACCATATGGAGCACAAGATGCATGAGGTGAACCCGTTCGAGCAGACGGCGCTGGGACCGGAGGGCAGTGGACCTCTGGAGAACCTACAGGCCCCTTCGCGGGTTCCTCAAAGCAAGTCAACCTCTGGGAGCCCGCTGAGCTCAAGCGCGGAGCTATCGTTCCTACGCCCCTTTGGTCCCTTTACTCGGGTGGAACCGCTCTCGGAGCAGGGTGCCATGGGACTGGTAGCCCGAGGCTACAATGCGGCTTTCGACCGGTGGGAGCTACTCAAGTTCCTCCGAAGTGAGCATGCGCAAAACGTAGAGATCTTCCGCCAGTTTCAGAGAGAGGGGCGCATACTGGCCAAACTATCGCACCCCAATGTGGTCCAGGTATTTGCCATTTATGCTCTGGACGGGCACCCCTGCCTAGCCATGGAGTTCTTGGAGGGAGAGTCGCTCCAAGCCTATGGAGTTCGACACGCCTGGAGGCTGCCCTTGGCGCGATGGTATGAGCTGCTATTGGCGGCGGCGAGAGGCCTCTCAGCGGCCCACGAAGTAGGGCTACTCCACCGGGATCTGAAGCCGGAGAACCTTTTTGTGCTGGAGGAGCGAAGAGGAGGGGTAGGAGGGCTCAAGCTGATCGACTTCGGGCTGGCTACGGCAGATCGGAGTCGTAAGGATGTGTCTCATGACGCCTTGCTGGTAGCGGGTCTGAGTGGGGGCACACCGTTGTTCATGGCCCCGGAGCTCTGGAAGCAGCAAGAGGCTTCGCCGCGGACCGATTTGTTCGCTTTGGGGATGACCTTCTTTGTCGCTGCCACGGGCAAGCTCCCCTACACGCCGGGGAACACAATTCCCGAAGTGATGCGGGCAGTGTGCGACGAGCAGCCTTTCCCAGACATCCGTACTCTACGCCCGGACATGCCTGCACCTCTGGCCGGGGTGCTCCGTCGTCTGCTGGCCAAGCGCCCCGAAGAGCGATACGAGAGCGCTGTCGAGCTGGTGACTGCACTGGTGGCTGCTTCGGCGGAAGCGCGGGTCAGGAGGGTTCCTGGTTCTGGCCCTTATCGCGGGCTTAGCAGCTTTTCGGCCTCCGAGCGAGATGTGTTCTTCGGGCGCGAGACAGAGGTGGTCGAGGCGCTGGAGCGGCTCCGGGCCCAGGGCGGTTTGGTGCTGGTCGGGCCCAGCGGTTCCGGCAAGAGCAGCCTGGCCCACGCTGGTATCGTCCCCGCCATTGAGGAGGGCGCCTTGGGGGGAGGGATCCTATTTCGCTCCACTTGCTTCGAGCCGCGCTCCCGCCCGCTCACTTCCCTGGCTGCCGCCCTCAGCAGGGCCCTCTCTTCGCCGGAGGATGAGGTACTAGCCACCCTGCGAGCCACACCCGAAGGGCTTGGGCCCCTGCTTCGGAAAGCCTTGCCTCCGGGAGCCGGTCTCCTGCTAGTGGTTGACCAGCTAGAGGAGATCGCCACCCTTGCCGTTGATGCTGGTGAGGTCAACGCCTTTGTCCGCGCCCTGGGTTCCCTCACCGAGGTTTCGGTCCCCGAGCTTCGGCTGCTCGCCACTCTCCGGGTTGATCTCATGGATCGCCTCTTCTCCCAGGAACCCCTGCGACCCCTTCTGACCCGGGGCTTTTACCCAGTCCGACCGCTCCTGGGGGACGGCCTTCGCAGAGCGCTAACAGGGCCTGCACAGGCCGCCGGCTATTCCTTCGAGGACCCTGCCCTCATCAATTCGATCCTCGACGATGTAGCACGCTCCTCCGCAGGTCTCCCTCTGCTGTCCTTTGCCATGGCTGCCTGGTGGCAGGCCCGGGATGAGGAACGTAAGATCCTCCCCTCCGCGGCCTGGAATGCCCTAGGTGGCCTGGCCGGCGCCCTCGCCCGCCACGGCGACAGCGTCCTTGCTGGCATGGGACATGAGGAGCGCTCCGCCGCTGAACAGATCCTGCTCCGGCTGGTCAGTGCTGAGAACACCCGGGCCAGGGCTCCCCGCAGCACGCTCCTGGATCCTGCGGCTGTGGGCACAGGCGCTGAGCGAGCGCTCGATCGCCTGCTCCAGTCCAAGCTGCTCCATGAAGCTAATGGTGAGATTGAGCTCGCTCACGAGTCGTTGATTTCTCATTGGCCAGCGCTCCGAGAGTTGCTCCAAACCTCAGGGGAGGATCGAGCCTTCCGGGAGCGGGTGGCACTCGCTTCGCGGGAGTGGGACAGCCAGGGGAGGCCAGCAGGTGCGCTCTGGTCCAAGGAACAGGCAGTGAGGTTGCTCCGATGGTTCGGCAAGACCCCTTCTGCGCTTGACCAAACGGAGCTGGCCTTTATCGAAGCGGTGCGCTCCCACCAACTACGTCGGAAATTTCTCCTGCGAATCGGAGGCGTTGCCATGGTGGTGGCGGTCTGTACTTTGGTGCTAGCCACCAAGCGGAGTGAGCGAGAGCTGCGAATGCAGCTCACCGAGGCAACCCGGAAGGCTTCTCAGCTAGAGCTAGACTACCGGAAAGCGGAGGGGGCGAGGCTGCGCTCACTGGCGGAGCGGCAGCTTACAGAGAACCCATCACGAGCGCTGGCAACCGCCTTCGAGAGCTACGAAAAGAGCCCGGACCCTGTTTTGGATATCCTAGCGTGGAGGGCGCGCTACCGCGGCCTCTCGTATCCCCTTCCGTTGCACCAGCGAGGAGCACGCTTTGCAGTGTTCTCCGGTAAGAGCGACTGGTTGGCAACAGGGGGAGGGGATGGTGCAGTGTTCTTCCAGTCTGTCTCGGGCCCAGAGACCGTACTGGTGAAACCTTCGCGGGAAGCGCAAGCGGTCCCCAGGTCAGTAGCTTTCTCTGACGATACGCTCGCGGTGGGCTTCAGCTCGGGGGAGCTGATGCTAGCACGAGGCCCCCAATTCTCTCCGAGGGTGCTGACCGAGTGCGAAGGTAGTGTGGAGCAGGTGGGCTGGATGGGCGGGCGACTGTTGATTCGCTGCGGAGGGTCCACGGGTAAGTTGCTCCAGTATGAGATGGAAACCCAACGCTGCCATGAGCTGGCCCACGGGGATCTGGTGGGGATGGCGGTGACACAGGATGGCTCGTTGGGGGTGGGGGCCTACCGCTCTGGCAAGCTGACGCTGGTCAACCGCAAGGGGGAGGTGTCTGAAGCAGAAGCTCCCCCAGGAGCACTGGCCCTGGTGGCCCTTGCCCCTTCCGGGGAAAGGCTGGTGGTGGCGGCGCAGGACGGGACCATCCGCTGGGCCTCGGTGAAGGCGGGGCGTCCTGAGGCGTTCCAGACGCTCTCCGAGGGTATCCACGGGCCCCCTTTGGCCCTTGGGGTTGGTCCGGAAGGAGTCATCTTCGCCGTAAGCTCCAGTCACCAGGCGCGTCTCTGGCTGGGAGGTCGCTCCGTGATCTTTGAGAAGGCTGCTCCGGTCTTCACCTGGTCCGCCCGACACTTCCTCCTGCTCCTTGCCAACACCGACGACGACGTGTTGTTGATCTCACTCCACAACGGGGAGGTCGTAGGTAGGCTCCAGGGGAGCACAGGGCCCATCACCGGGATTCATACCACTCGCCTGGGCACCTGGGCCGTGGTTTCCTCGGAGGATGGAGCCACCCGAGGCTATCGCTTGGAGGACTGCTCCACCCTCGTTACCCGGGGACCACTCCCTTCCCCTCCTGCGACCTGTGCAGTTTCCCCGGATGGCGCCGCTGTGGCCTGCGCCGACGCCCAAGCCCTCACCGTCACCCCAGTCTACGGCTCCGCCGGCGGGCTCAAGGAGGCCCGCTCCCTGCCGTTGAACGAGGCTCCGCGGCTGGTGGCCGTAGGCCCCCGAGGAGAGCACCTTGCCTGGGCCGTTGCCAACCGATGGACCCTGGATGACCGTGCTCTTCCGGGTCTTTCATCACCCTCAGTACTGCAGCTTTCAGAGCACTATGTAGCCCTTGGCGGAACGGACGAGGGCGGTCACGGGAAGCTACTTCTGGCCCCTCTCCAAGATGGAACTCCTCGCTGGATCCAGCCGGATGCTCCCCTTGCTGCCCTCACCTTCTCCCGAGAAGGCAACCGCCTAGCAGCCCTCACCACGACGGGCCATGCCTTGATCTTGGACCCAGCGAGCGGCGCTATGAGCCAATCGTTCTCGCTCGAGTCGGCCCGGCTGGAAGGGGAACCTACGGCCCTGTCGCTCTCTGATGAGGGAGACCTCCTCGCGGTCGGCTCCGCAGGGGGTGTGGTGGCCACCCTGGGGCTGGCAGGGAAGGCACCCAGGCGAGTCATGAAGTTCTCGGCCAGGATCGACTGCCTCGCCTGGGCGCAGGCCGGGCGCGCCTTGGCAGTCGCTACTGCGGATCAGCGTCGCTATGCCCTCGATACCGAAACGGGGCAGTGGTTCCCCACAGGCCACGGCTCCCCCACGGTCGCCTGCGCCAGGAGTCCCATTGACGATCGATTCACTCACGTATTTCGTGATGGAAGCATCTACCTCCGTTTGATCGACACCTCCCCGCTCACCATGTCCCAACCCCCCGAGCCGACCCTAGATCCACGGACTATGCCTCTGACCAAGTGGCCAGGTTTCCCAGCGGTCTGGCGCTAAATTCCATCCCTCTGACGCGCTCGCTCGCCGTCGATCTGCCGTGAGTCCCAGCAACAATAGAGGCTCTTCACTTTGGCGGAATTCGATCCGATCCCCGAGCTGCACCGTGTACCTCCGCCCCGTACCATCCAGAAACAGAACTCCGTCGTACATCTTACTTCGTACCCGCAGCACTCGCCCCGGTGGGAGCACGCGGCGGGTCATTCGATAGGGCCCCTCCTCTGGGATGTAGGGCTCTCGCACGACAAACTGCAAGTCCTCGCTATCCAATGGAAGCACCTCTCCCCCTGCCGAGCGCAGCGCTGCTGTCGAACCCGCT
>JANWXX010000324.1 GCA_025057345.1 Polyangiaceae bacterium
CAGAGGGATGCTCAAGGCAACTGCCGCGAGGGTGAGGGGGCTGGTCTTTTCCTGCTTGGTGTGGGCGATGCGGGTTTGGGGCGAGAGGTCAACAGCAGAGACGAGGATCTCAATGCCGCCTAGCACCAGGGGTGTATTAGGCATCAAGGTGCCCTGAGTAAAGGGAACCCCTCCTACAAGGGGAGGGGGATCAAAGGCAAGGGTCTGGGCATAGACCCCAGTGGCCGTAGTTTGTACAGAGACATGTTCCACCTGAGCGGCCTCAGGGGGAAGGCGGATCTCGCAGTGAGCTCCGCTGCCGATGAGTGCCCGGTCAGCATCAATGGGATATTCCTCCTGACGGCCGTCGGGGTAACGAACGTAAAACTTGAGCAGGCTCACGGAAGCACCTTAACCCAAATTCCTTCGTGATGCGCAGCAACATGGGTCCCATGACCAGGAGCATGATACAGAGGAAGACAAGCATGAGGGGGCCGACCATGGCAACACCAGCCTTGGAGGCATTTTCTTCAGCGCGTACAGTGCGGCGAATACGGGAGACACTAGCTTGGATCTGAAGGACAGCAGCAACGGGGTTGCCGCGTTCCTCAGCCTGAACAACAGCTCCGACAAACTCGCCGACGCTCTCGGAGGGGGCTCGACGGGCGAAGCCTTCCAGGGCCTGCTTGCGGGTCATTCCGAGGCCGAGCTCTTGGAGAATAACACCGAACTCGGCGACGAGGGCATCGTTAGGGTCGCTAGACTTATCTACGACTTGGCGGATTGCGCCTGGGAAATCCTGGCCAGCGCTCATGGCGAGGGCCATGAGGTCGATGGCGTAGGGGAGGCCGCGGTTAATTTGCTTCATGCGTTCCTGTTGGGCCTCACTAACTGCGAGGTAGGGGAGAGCAGCACCGAGGGGGGCGATGACCAGGGCCAGCACAGGGCCGACGCCCATCAGGTAGCCGGCAAGAGCCCCTGCGGCGAGGCCACCGATGCCGGAGAGGATGCTCATCGCGAGGTATTCTTCTGGAGTGAGGCCCATGTAGTCGCCAGCGAGCATAAGCTGGCGGTCCATGGCAGCATATTGTTCATCGGTGAGCATCCCGTTGACCCGAACACCGAGCCAACGAACCAGGGGCTCGAACTGGGCCCAAGTAGGGTTGTCTTGAAGGGTACGCTGGCGCTTGAGCCCCCGGAGGCCAAGGCGGCTGGCGTTACGAGAAGGCGCTTGGGCAATGAAGTAGACGATGATACCAAGGGCACTGCTGATCATCAGGATGCTAAGGGTACGGAGAACGAGGAGGAACGTCATGGAGGCCTCAGATGTCCACGTTCAGTACCTTGCGAGCTACCAACAGCGAGGCGATCCAGAAGATGCCTGCCAGGATGGCAACGATGTATCCAATGATCCCGCTGCTCAGCTCGTTGAAGTACCCGGGCTGGAGGGCGTTGAGAGCGTAAACCATACCAAAGGGGAAGACCGCGAGGACGAAGAGTTGAGCCTTACCCTCAGCGGTCTTAGAACGAACGAAGCCTTCCAGGCGAGCCATCTCGCGGAAGGTGGATGCGGTAGTGTCGAGGATTTGGGGTAGGTTACCGCCGAGCTGGCGTCCGATGAGCACCGCGGACAGCGCTGTGTCAAACTGGCGGCTGCCTACACGGCCTGCCATGTGGAGGAGAGACTGGTCGAGGGAGCTTCCCAGACGCATTTCCTTGATGGCAAGTTCGATCTCTTGCTGGAGCGGTGGAGGGATCAAAGGTTGAATGGAGATGAAGGCGTCAGCGACGCTGGGGGTTGCCTTGAGGGCGTTGGAAAGCGCCATGAGGAAGCCGTCCACCTGAGCTTCGATAGCGAGTACACGTTTCTCCTTCATTTGCTCGATATAGAGAGGTGGAAGGAAGATCACTGCGAGGACGAAAGCCCACCAGAACGGGATGTCGACCAATGCGTGGAGGATCAGGATGGCAAAGACCCCTCCCACCTGTCCCTGGGCGACCCGGATACCGGGGGTGAAGATAAACATTAGCCGGAGCTGGCGTTCGATGTGTGCCACGTATCTTGCCCACTGGCGCCACAGTAGGCTCTGGGGGTCAGCTACGATGGACCAGCCTATGAGAAAAAGGGCCACGGTGATTAGCCCCAGACCACCCCATTTGAGCAGGTCACTGGTGATATCCTTGCCCATGCAGCTCCCACTCTACACGATCTCGGCTGACGGCAAAGCACCCCCGAGAGCCTCTGCAGCCTGGCGAGCATGGGCACGAAGCCAGGGTTCAGGGTGCTCGCGGGCCAAACGCTGGATTGCTGGCAGTGCGTTTCGGGCGTTCCGGTGGACCAGTACGGATAGGGCATTGCGGAGCAACTCCGCGGGAGGGCAGCGGTAGAGCGGGGAACCCTTGCGGAGGGCATCTAGGTCTGTCGCTTCAAGGAGTTGTTCTGGAGTCATCTGTTGCCAGCGAGAGAGAGGGGCGAACAGGCGGGTGCGCTCTGGTGGAGGAGGACGGGTCCGGTTAAAGGGGCAGACTTCCTGGCATACATCGCAGCCAAAGAGGTGCTCCCCTAGAGAGGAGTGGATAGGTTCGTCCAGGGGCCCTCGGTGCTCAATGGTGAGTGCTGATATACACCGGCGGGTATCCAGAACGAAGGGCGCCGGGAAGGCTCCCGTAGGACAGGCATCCAGGCAGCGGGTACAGGAGCCGCACCGTTCAGTCATGGGTTCGCCAGGGGGAAGTTCTAGTGTAGTCACGACCTCACCCAACAGGAGGTACGACCCCTGTCCAGGTACGATGATCAATCCGTTTTTCCCGAGGAATCCCAGGCCGGAACGGGCTGCCCAGGCACGCTCCAGCACCGGAGCTGTATCGATCATTGGCCTAGCCTCGACTCCTTCTCCGAGGGTGCGGACGAAAGCGGCGAGCTTGCGAAGGCGCTTGCGGATGGCGTTGTGGTAGTCCTGCCCACGGGCGTAGCGAGCTATCAGCGAGGCGACGGAGCCGGGAACCACCTCTTTCTCCGGGCGAGCGTAGCGGATGGCCAAGCACAGGACGCTGCGGGCTCCCTTCAGGATGTCAGCGGTGTCGAGACGACGGCGGACCTCCCGGTTCTCTGCGAGCCAGGTCATGGACCCGTGCATCCCTGCGTCAAGGAATGCTTCGTAGCGGGCGAACTCGGTATCCAGAGGGAGGTCGGCCCGGGCAATGCCCAGGGCATCGAAGCCTAGGGCACGGGCCCGCTCTCGGATGGTTTGCTCCAGAGAGCTACGGTACATGGGGTTCTCATGCCTGATTTCTCCGGGTTTGTCCCTAGCGTTGAGGTGGCCCTGCTGCTCTGGGCGCTGCCGCTACTGCCGTTGGCTGGGGCGCTACTGTCCTTCAGGATGGCACTCCTTGACGAAGAACCCGACAGTGCAGCTCTTTGGGCCGCTCCGGTGTCCATTGGGCTAGCGCTGCTGGCAGCAGTGGCCCTTGCTTACCGGCTTGCGGTGCTTCCCGGGGCGTCCCGGGTGCTAGTAGCGCCGGGGCCGACACTGCTCTGCCTTGGATCCATCGACCTGCACCTAGGGTTGAGCCTCGACGCATTCTCCTCACTAGCCTCGCTGCTCCTGTTGACGGTTGCCTCCCTAGCACAAGTCGGTCTGGCTACTTCTTCCGTCACCCTCCATCGCCTTCAAGGGACGCTGGGCACCGTGGCGGGGGCCACTGCAGCGGGGCTGCTTGCCTTGCTGGCATCATGCCCGTTGGTAATGGTCATCGGTTCTGGTCTGCTTACCTTGCTGGGGGCCCTGGCCTGTGGGGCCAGCGGTCCTGGGTCAACACTCCCCAAGGGGGTTGCCTTGCCGCTGATAGGGGATGTGCTGCTCTGGGGGGGAGCTGCCGTGGTGACCTGGGGGCTTACTGGCACCTGGGGGGCAGACGGCTTCATCCCTGCGGTGCGCCCTTACTTCGTGGCGGTTGTGCGGGAAGGTGAGGCAGCTAGGCCAACTGCTCCACAGGGACAGGGATACCTCACCCTGACCACAAACCCTGGGGCTCGTGTGTTTCTTGACAATCGTTTGGAACCCTTTGCTGAGGCGCCCTTTGTTCGGCACCCTTTGTCTGCTGGTCCCCACTCCATCTCCGTCGAGCCAGGGCCGGGGATGGATAGAGTGGAACTTCGCAAAATCCGTGTTGAGGAGGGAAGCGAGGTGGTTCTGGTCCGGGCGCAAGGGGCCAATGAGTCTCACGGAATCGTCGCCCTCTGCTTGCTGAAAGAAGGCAGAGAACCAGTGGTTGCCCGGGGCAGGCTTGGGTCTGTGTCTTGGGGTGGGCTTCCGGTAAGTGTTTGGGTGGCGGTGCTGCTGTTGGCGGGGTTTCTGCTCCGAGTGATCCCGCCAGTGGCGCCTGTTTCCTCTTCACTGCCCCGGACCCTCCGCCTCCTGGTCCCGCAGGTAGGAGGAGTGCTGTTGGCCGTACTAGCAGCGGTCCGCTGGCTCCCGCTTCTGGGAGTCGAATCGGGTTGGTCCTCGTGGCTCCTGGTGTTCCCCTTGGCGGGCACCGCGATGTTGGCTCTCCTGGGGCTTGTGGAATCCCAGCCTGCCCGAGCGCTGGGGTTTGGGGCTTCTTCCTGCACCTTGCTCGCCATATCCGCTGCTGCGGCAGGTGCTCCGGAGGCTGCCTTGCTCCAAGGAGCGGTAGTGGCGCTGGCCTTGGCTCTGGCGCTCTGGGGGCTAGCTCTGATTGAGCGTCAGGAAGCCCCTTGGGAACTGGCGGCCTACCAGGGCACGTCCACGGAGCCCGCCACCCGCTGGCTCAAGCTGGCCTACGCTGGGCTGCTGGGCCTTCTTCCACTGGGGTTTGGCGTGTTGGAGGTGGCTCGGGCCCTAGGAGTAGCGCGCTGGCTGTTGCCCGTGCTGGTTCCACTCCTCGGGGCTTCCCTAGGCAGGGTGATCTACATCGTGACGGAGGGAAAGGCCCCTTCGCAGGAATCTAGGAATCTCCGACGCCGGGAGGCGTCAGGATTGCCCACTAGGCCGTCCGATCCGGTGCTAGATGCATTGCTGGTACGGCTCTCCCCGGTCCTTGGGGTTGTTTTGGTAACTCTAGGGCCCATGGGGGCTGCTACCCTCTACGAGGCTCCTGTTGCCTCTTGGCTGGCTTCAGCTCCTGCACTCCGCTCCTCCCTCCCTCCCGTGTCTGCCTCGCTTTTCGCTTTCTGGGCGATGCTCTCCCCTGTAGCACTTCTTGGAGCTCGCTGGGCTCGTAGTCGCTATGGAGAACACCGTCCTGGCGACTGGGAAGATCAGGAGAAGTCTCGCCTGCCTCAAGCCCTTCTGCGCGTCGCAGGCCAGGCTCTACGCCGCGCTTTCGAGGGGGTGACCTCCGCGGCAGCGCGCTTCAGCCACGGGAGGTTCTCCTGAGCTGGCGGGTGCTCGATATCAAGCACGAGAATCAAGCACGAGAACCAAGTCGTGGTGGATGATCTCTGTTTTTCTTCCGGATTTTTCGGATTTCAGGCCATCTTTCGCTAGAATCCGGCCTGGTATCAGCATGGCGGAAATTCCCGCTCCCCGTCCCTCTGACTCGGAAGATGTCTCTTGGGCCCTTGAAACTGCTAGTGCGCTCTGGAAGCGCGGCGACCAGGAGGCTGCCCTCTCCTGGGTCAAGCGAGCGGTGGCTGCCGCCCGAGAGGCAAGCCAGGAGGAGCGGGCCGTCGAGCTGGAGAGGCTAGCCTCGCTCCTCCCCCTGGAAGTGACCGGGATTGACGTGGAAATCGACCTGGAGACGAGTCAGGTCATCGATGAGATTACTGAACTTGAGGAGCTTGAGGTAAGCCATGACCCTCCGGCCTCCCCCAAAGAACCTCCGAAGGCGCCTCCCCGACCCCCCCCCAAGATCCCCCCCCAAGGCCCCTCTGGGTTCTCACC
>JANWXX010000325.1 GCA_025057345.1 Polyangiaceae bacterium
TCCGTCCAGCACGAACAGTGCCTTGACCAGCCGGAACGCATTTGACATGTCGTTCTGGAAAACAATCTCGGAGCGGCTCCCCTGGACACTCATGGAGAGGATCGTCTCGCTCAGCAGCGAGAGTCGGGTATGGGAACGGCGAATTTGTTCCTTCAGTTCATCGACTCGCTGTTCGAGATCCCGGAGACGCACTGTATAGGTTTGCCCATCGACGGGGGCTGCCACTGCCGTTCCCATGGGACCGACCGCGGAGAGAGCCCCCAAGGGTGCACTAGGAACGGTCGTAGCAGAGGTGGCCGCCAGTGCAGGAGAGGCGGCAGGTGCGGTACTCGCGGCGGTCTTGGCAGGAAGGGCCCTACCCCCTTGCTGGGCTAGAGCAGGCCCTACGGCCAGGAGGGCCCATGAAGCGACAACGAGAAGCGATTTACGAAGTTTCATCCTCTCCCTCAAAATGATGAAGGTGCGGGGGGGATATGTGCGATCCCCAAGAGCGCTAGCAGTCTAGAAGGCAGGCGAATGTCCGCGCAAGGTGGGCCCATGCCCCCCAAGGGTCGGTATTTACCCAGAAGAGCAAAGAGGGTCACCAGAAGAGACATCGTGAGCTTAGGTGCCCTCTTGGGAGAAGAAAGAGCCAAACTTTTTGAGCTTGCTGATCCACATGGAGGAGGAGATCGCTTCTTCGGGGAAGACCTCGGGCGATTGTGCATCGGGGTCGAGAATGTGTAGTAGCGTTGGCCCATGCCATACTCTTCCCCTATCTGCATGCGCGGGTGTGCAAGTGCCGCGCTGACGAGGGCTCCTCGCAGGGGGACGTGTACGGTGAGGCCGGGGAGGTTCCCCAAGAGCGCGCAGGGGATCTGAGGGTGGCGAGCAGCCGGCAAGGAGAAGTCCCCGATGAGATGCTGATGCGGCGCTTTCAGCAGGGAGACGCTTCTGCATTCGCGCCGCTGATGCACCGTTACGTGGCGAGTGTGTACCACTTCATCGCGCGTCATACCAGCCCCGGTCCTAGCGCAGAGGATTTGACCCAGGAGGTCTTCTTGCGTGTGGTAGAGCGGGCGGGGGATTTCAAGCACGAATCGAGGTTCTCCACGTGGCTTTTCTCGATTACTCGCAACCTTTGTATCGATGCGTTGAGGAAGCAGGTGCACCGCCACTACACGTCCCTGGATGAGCCGGATCGGGAGGGAGGTCTGCTCGGAGAGCAGATCCCGGACGAGGGGCTACAGGCCTCGGTAGAGCGGACGGTACAACGGCATGAGATGGCCGAGCGCCTCCAAGAAGCGCTGCGGGCCTTGCCAGACGAGCAACGGGAGGTATTCCTCCTACGAGAGATCGCCAACCTTCCTTTCCAGGAGATCGCTCAGGTGACAGGTAGCCCAGAGAATACCGTGAAAAGCCGTATGCGCTATGCTCTTGAGCGCCTCCAGGAGGCCCTACGAGATCTTGAGGAGGAGGCCCGGACACTCCGATGAGTGTCAGGCTGGAGCCGAATGGATTGCAAAGGCTTTGATGATGTGGTTCTGGAGCTCCTCTACGACGAGCCTGAGACACCCTTGCGGGAGGAGGCTCGACGGCATATGGGAAGCTGCACCCGCTGCAAAGCTTCTCTGGGAGCATTGCAGCAGGTAAGGAAACTTGCTGAACTCCCTGAGCTTCCAGTGCCCTCCGGTTTGGAGCGATCCATCCTCGAAGAGGTGGATCGCCGTCGCCAGGAGCGTGAGGCAACCTTGTGGGGGCGGCTCGACCGGGCGATCTCGTTCCTGGGCTCCTTGGCGATGCGACCTCAGACCGCGATGGGCGCGCTCTTGGTGTTGATGACTGGCTTGAGCCTGGTACTGCTTCGAGCAAAGCCGACCCGGCAAGGTACCGTTCGCATCACGGAGGATGGTGTGCCGGCCGCAGAACCACCGGCGTCTGCGGTGTCCTCAGTTGTTGCTGCGACAGAGCGTCGCGCGGCAGACCTCCCCACACCTCGCCTTCGGGAGGACGAGCGCAACACCAAATCGGAGGTGCTCCCGGAAACCAAGCTATCTCCAAGGGAGATCCTGCCCGAAACTCCAGTAACCTCCCCTGGTGGGGTTGCCGCCCCCCCTGCGGCCTCTGCTCTGTCGGAGGGCATCGGGAAAAGCAGTGACAAGGGAAACAATCCAGGGCCTGAAGCGGCTTTCTCGATCGCCATGGAACACTACAGGGCAAGACGTTACGCCGAGGCGGTGCGTGCCTTTGATGTGGTGGCCAACGGGGGGGGAGACAATGGCATCCGGGCAGCACTTTTTGCGGCCCGAGCTACACGCTACGCCTTGGGGTGCCAGGCAGCACTCCCTCGATTCAACTCCATCGCCAGCCGGCAGGTGGGTACCAGCATCGCGGCTGAGGCAGCCTGGGAGGCTGCCTTGTGTTACCGGGAGGTAGGACAGACAGAGCAAGCTCGTCAGCTTCTCGGGACGCTACGTCGGGTGGCAGGCTACCGAGATCGGGTCGACAAGGAGATGGGGGTGCTGGAGCATCGAGGAGACGGCAAGGAGCCAGCCGCTAAGGGCGCTAGGCACTGAGTCTTCATCGCAGGAAGACGAGCGTACTCACTGTGATCACTAGGCGCTCGCGCAGGTCCATGTCCAGCCCTTCCAGGGCAACTCCGACTCCTGGGTTCAGGTTGTCACCGTCGCAGTGCCAAGGGTTGAGCCACTGAACGACCCCCCGCAACAGAAGCGAACCGCCTTGGGGTAGGAGCAAGGTGATCTCCGTCTGTGTTCCCACGGGGCGAGGTGCAAGGAAGGGCACGAACAGGCCGATCCTGGCAGTGTTTCTAAGCTCGACATACACGAAGAGTTCTGGATCTTGGCTGTTGATATGGAGATTCCATAGGATATCGTGGGCAAGGGGCGCAGGGAACTCCATGGAGGAGATACGTTCGTGCGCCGTGCTGGTCATATCCTCGCGTAGCGCCCTTTGGCTCCCTCGTATAGCCCTCATCAACGCACCGGGAATACCCCGCCTTCTAGCCGATTGTCCGAGTGCTTGCCGGAACGAACCGCCATGCGTCGCTCCCCCAGGAAGAACCCGTAGTAGAGAGCATAATTGGCTGGGGTGAAGTTAGGCTCTAGGCGGAATTCGTAACGGTCTGTCACGATGTCGCCAGGTTGCCACAAACGCATGGGAACCTTCCCCCCTAGTACCTCGTGGTCGCCGTTGTGTCGACGCCCGTAACCATCGATGTGAATAAAGCTCTTCCACTGGCTTGCCACCGGGGCTAGAACCCTCCAATAGAGGCAGAGGGTGTAGGGCTTTCCTGGATGAACAGCCCAGGTCGGAGAGGAAGACCCCTGAGGAAATACATCCCAGCCAAGTGCCTCCAGGGCATCCTCCAGGATGGCTTGTACCGGTCTTGAAGGACTGGGTGGCTTGGCCGAGAGGAAGACCGCTAGCGGGTTCTGGTTGGCCTGCCCTCCCAGATCCCCACTTGCTAGCACCACCTGACTAGAGCGAGCGTCCAGCACCGGCAGGTTGTGGTCTGGCGTTGCCAGGAAGGAAGGGTCCCGAGCCCGAGCCCGGTAGAGTGCATTCAGCGAAGGCAGCTCCTCGGTATGTACTGCAAGCCAGCGGCGTTCCCTCCCTTCGGTGAGCCATCGGAAGGCTTCTTCTGGACTGGAGAAGGAGCGAGCCTCGCCCCCTGTTTCGTAGGCTATTGTGCGGCCCGCAACCCCAAGCAACCCCAGCGGTTCGACTCCCTTGCGCTGCCGCTGGTAGGTTTCGAACACTTGCCGGGGAGAGAGTTGGGAGGCAAGGGTCGGGTAGTACCCCAGCGCTAGCACCAAGCCTGCTGTGACTCCTCCACCTGCTGCCACCCAGGCACGGGATACTCCTGTCCGCGCCAGCAGCAGTCGGAACCAGAGCCGCACCGTCATCGCTAGGAACAGACCCAACCCTACTCCTAGCGGGGCAAGCCACCAAAGATTTATCAGCAGCCAGCGTTGGTCCAACGACAGTGCGGAGCTGAGAGCAATTCGCCAGTGGAAGCGATCCCCCAAAAAGAGCAGTGCTCCTAGACCCACCAGCATCGCCTCCAGCATCACTCCTACGAAGGCTAGGTTTCCCTGCCAGATGTTGATCAGCTCCTTCCCTAGCGCTACCGCATCGTCCCACGGGGTGAGTCTTCGGTACCAGGGGAGCCCAGGGGAGACTTGCAACGTGTCGTGCCCGTCCAGGAACGCCAGTGTCAGCGAGGTGCAGAAGACCAACGAAGCGAGCACGATCATGTCGGTACCTTCGCCTCGGATTCCTTCGGGGAATGCCCCCTGTGGCAGCGTGAATACCGCCATGGTCTTCTCGGGCATCCGGGAGAAATCAGCAGTCAGGAGTGCGGTCAGCAGGCATGTCACCACCACGAGTGCTCGCGAGGGGTGAGAACCTTGCTCAAAGTCCTCCAGGACGAGCCCCCCGAGGGCCGCCAACAACCCCACTCCTGCGAAGGGGAGCACACCAGTTCGGGCGGCGATCCATCCATGGCTTCCATACAGAAAAGCCACACCGAGGAAGAGGAGGGTGCGGAGTCTCCGCACGCGATGTTCCGCAGGCTTCGCCAGCAACCTCCCCAGTGCTACTGGCAAGAATGCACTCCAGGGGAAGAGTGCATGCCCCAAGTGCTGCACCACCGCATCGAAGGTAGGGTAGCGCCCCCCACGAACCGCGGCGCCAAGGGCCCGAGAGAAGTGGGTTGGACTTGCCTTTCCCAATGCATCAAGGGCAAATCCGGCGGCCACACAACCCCCCAGGAGTAGAACGGCGGCCCCCAACCAAAACCACCAGGGCCTGGGGGGTGCGTGGTCCTCTTGGGCATCAAGAAGGGCAGTCACACCCACAGAGAACGCCGGAGCTGCCACCCCGATCAGCGCCCCCCGGCTGAAGAACCCTGCCACCAGCCCTCCGAGCCCTAGCAGGAGCCAGCCGATACGACCCAGCTTCTGGTCATCTAGGAGCGCCACCGACAGCCCGGCAAAGGCTACGATTTGGGAGGCCATGGTCACAATGTCCCCTTGTATCGTCCGGGCCTGGACGAAGTAGAGGGGAGTCGTCGCCAGGATCAGCGCTGCGTAAGATCCGGCTCGGGTTGAAGCCATCCTCCGAAGCCAGGCCCAGAGAGCAACCACCCCAACCAGCCCCCAGAGCGCCATCGGGAGCCGCCCCACTCCACCTCCAAGCCCCAGCAACCGAAACGCCACCGCCACGCTCATCACCGGCAGCTCGTTCTGCCCCACGTCGCCTAGCGTCGGCAGCCGATTCTCCGCTCCGGGTAGTTCCAGCCAAGGAGCCTTCCACACATGTACGGCGGCCCTCCGCCCCAACTCGGCCACCGTCAGCTCGTGGGGATCCCAGATCCCTGCGGTCCAGATCGTCCCCAGGAGCAACGCGGTGGGTAGGCCCAGTGCCAGCAGCAGCTCCCTGTGGGGCATCGCCCTTGTCTCGGAAACCACTCTCTCCCCATACGCTAACTGGCAGTCTGCCGCAGCCGCTCGACGGGGAGGTACGGGTTTCAAGGAGTCCGGGCGATAGCGGCACCCACTAGGCCCGTGCCACCCACGATCGATGGGGCCTCCCAACTCCCCTTGGTAAAGGTTGCGTGGGAGATGGCCCCCAGAGCGTCATCCTGGATAAAGACCAACTCTGCATCCCCCAACAATCCCCGCGCTAGCGAGGGCCCGCTCTTGATCTTCGGGTTAGCCCCGCCTGGTATGAGTGCTGCTGCCTGATTCCAGGCCGAGCCATTCCAGGTAGACCAGTAGATCTTGCCGTCCGTCCCTCGGAAGGCCACCAGTGCCCCTCCCCCGGGTAGCCCCACCAGGGCCGGCGGATCGTCTGAGAGCGCGTTCGGGATCTCCAC
>JANWXX010000326.1 GCA_025057345.1 Polyangiaceae bacterium
AGAAGAGCACCAACATGGTCCGTGCCATCGCCCGTGCCACGGTGGAGCAAGCCAAGGGGAGCAAACAGGTTACAGACGCCATTGGACGAATCGCCGAAACTGTGCAGCAGATCGCTGCCGCCACTGCCGAACAGGCCAGGGGCTCAGAGTTGATCATGAAGAGCGCGGAGAAAATGCGGGGGATCACCCAGCATGTCGAGCGCTCTAGCCAGGAGCAGGCTCGGGGGGGGCGCCAAATCACCCAGACCATCGAGGGCATCGCCAAAATGGTCAGCCAGCTCAATCATGCTCAACGTACCCAATCCCGTAGCAACGATACCGTATTGGCCTCTGTTTCCCGCATGGATGAACTAACCCGGGCCCAGCAGCGAACGGTCGCCCAACTCCAGGCCTTGGCGCAGAAACTGACCCAGCAAGTAGAGAATTAGAGAAAAATTTCATGATACTTCCGGACAAGCAAGCTCTTCCGTATTTTACGGATAGACAAGGGGGAGCAGAGAAGTTAGGTTGCACACCCAAGCAGGGGTTGCGCTGTGCCGGAAGAAGACATCAAGAGAATGCTCCGCGAAGTTCGGGAGAGCCTAGAGCGGAGCCAGCGCTTGCTGGAATCTCTAGAAACACGCGCGGGAAGAACATCCTCACCTCCACCCCCTTCCCCAACCCCTCCTGCACCTAGCCCCTCGGGGGTTTGTTGCACGCGCCGGAAGACGGCTGCCTACGATACTGCCTACCTAACCTCCGGGGAAGCCGAACCCCGGCGGGATTCCGGAGAGCGAATGGTGGTCCCGCCAGTTCCCCCCGCGAGGATACCGCCGGAGGCCCTGGAGGAGGAGCCTGCTCCAATGCTTGGGACTTCCTCACCTCCCCCGAGCGGTAAATACGCAATCATCCGGCCTCGATCCGGGAAGAAGCAATAACGACGGGGATCAACCTCCTGCTCTTTGAGGGCCTTGGTCCACGCAAAGACTCTGCCAACCTGGCTCGTCTGGACAGAAAGCAAGTCGTACGTAGCTTGCTCCGGGTGATGATCTGGGAACCATCCCGGAAGCGTTGTAGTCTCCAGCGCCGGTCCGCGCTACGCCTGAAGGGCAGCACTCCGACATGATCTCTTCTCCTCCTCCAGCCCACCAGCATCCCGTACAGCGGTCGGGCTTCGTGTTGCTGCGGGCACCGCACTATCACAAAGCGCATGAGTGGATGTTCGTATTGCGCTCGGTGGGGCTGGATGGGGTGGTGCGGCCCACTCTGGATGGGGGGTGGGGGGTTCAGGTGGTGGAGGAGCATGCTGCTCGCGCCTTGGAGAACCTGAAGGCCTACGAGGCAGAGAATCGGGACTGGTCACCTGCAAAGGTTCGGAGGGCTCCGTTGTACAGGGGCTCGCTCTGGGCAGCATTGATCTTTGGCTCACTAGCCCTGTTCTTCCAGACGACAGGGCCGGCGAAGCTCCAGAGTGCGTGGTTTACGCGAGGGACAGCTAGCGCATTCGATATCCTTCACGGGAAGCCGTGGCAAGCGGTGACCGCACTGACGCTCCACGCGGATGCTTTGCATGTGCTGGGCAATGCGCTGGTGGGAACACTATTCCTGTCAGCGGTACACCGGAGGCTCGGAGTAGGGCTAGGAACGCTCGCCGTGCTGCTCTCTGGGCTCCTGGGGAACTTGGGAAACGCCGTTTGGTATGGGGCGGGGCATCGGAGTATCGGTGCCTCGACAGCTGTGTTTGGGGCAGTAGGGGTTCTGGCGGCGGTACAAGCGCTGTTGAACCGGGAGGAGTGCCTAGCAGGAACGCAAGAGAGGATGGCCTTCGGAAAGCCGCTGGTGGGGGGGGTAGCGCTCCTGGGATTGCTAGGAACAAGCGGGACGAATACGGATGTGTACGCTCACCTCTTTGGCTTCTTGGCGGGGCTGATGGTAGGAGGGGGGGCGGGCTTGGTGGTCAGGCGAAGGGAAGGGCCCCTGCCCGACTGGCTCCAAGTGGGGCTGGCTTCAGTGGCAGCAGTACTGGTGCTTGGTGCATGGGCGCTAGCCTGGTGGGTCGGCTAAGTACTTGATCTGCCGCTCGCTCTAGCTCGGGAAAAGCCTATGCTGCCCAACCGTGCTGAAGATTCGCCCTGAGGACACAAGCTTGGATGGGTTGCAAGGGCAGCTGGTATCGCCCGTGGGGATGCCCCATGTCCGGTACCTTCTAGAACGGAAACTGGGGATCGGGGGGATGAGCGTGGTGTACGAGGCAAAGCGCAGAACACCGCAGGGGGAAACACCAACAGTGGTCAAACTGATGCTGCCCAAATTCGTCCAGGAGAGCCAGCAGATCGCCCTCACGTCGCTGAGCAAGGAGGCACAAGCGCTGCAGCGTCTCAACGATCGGGTGCCTCCGACTCCCTTCGTGGTGCGCTTCTACGACGTGGGCTTCCTGGAGGTGCAGTTGGGTGGGGGGAGGCTGAGCCTGCCATGGCTCTCGCTGGAATTCGTAGAAGGAGGGGATCCGGGGACTACGTTGACTGAACGTGTTGAGCATGCACGGCGGGCTCTCGGACATGCGTTCAACATGAGTCGTGCTCAGCGAGCCATCGACAATATCTGTCAGGGGACGGAGGCTGTGCACGAGGTCGGAGTAATCCACCGGGATCTCAAGCCGGATAACATCCTGTGTTGCGGGTTCGGAGATGATGAGATCTTCAAGATTACCGACTTCGGAATCTCCCGTTCGGCAGGGATGAAGGCGACATTTCTTGGGTTCCCAGTGGGTACACCAGGGTACGTCCCGGTGGAGCAGGCAGACCCAAATAACCCGCAGATCGGCCCCTGGACTGACGTGTTTGCCCTTGGAGCCATCGCCTATTTTCTTCTCACCGGAGAGGATCTGTTCCCTGCGACCAACCTGTACGCAGCAATCGCGGCAGCACAGCTCCCCACGAGACGTAGCATCCGAGAATCCCGGTGGCTTGATCCTGAGCTGAGGGCATCCTCATGGCGCTGTGACCGGATCGATGAAGTGATCGCCAGGGCTACCGCTGCCAAGCCGCAAGACCGCCCGCGGAGTGCACAGGAGCTGGGGACACTATTCCAGGCCTGCCTAGGGGAAACCGGAGTTTCGCGAGCTTTCCTGCGGAAATTTCACGAAAGCGCGCTTCATCGGGGGTCGCATATCTACCCGGGAGGTTCCCTAGAGCGGAGCTGGGTGATCCGCCAGGCTCCTGGACAAATCGAGGAGGTACGCCATGTCGCATGGAATAGCGACGGGACGGCGCTCGTGGCGACCTCGGAGGGACTATCATACTGGACAGGGACTACCTGGCAGCGCATCCCACTTGAAGGCTATCCAAATCCGAAAGGATTGCGCTTCGTCCGTTCTCTGGCACCCAACCAGTGGCTGCTGGGAGGCGATAGAGCCACGCTGGCCTCGTTTACCTCCAAAGGTCTGGGGATGGTCGTCCAGGGGACCAACGTGGACATGACACTTACTCATGCCAGCGGGAATATCAACGACCTAGCAGTAGTAGTCGCCACGGCACCGGGGCAGCCTCCCATGCTGTTCGGGATAGCGTCGCGGCGATGGATGCGCCAAGTACCGCTACCCGATGTAGCCTCCGTGAACGGAGTCGAGCAGCTGGACGACACCGCATGGCTGGTGGTGGGGCGGACCGATGAGGGAGATGGGTTTGCGCTGGTCTACGAGCCGCTCCAGTGGGAGCTCACGCCAGTACGGCTCCCGCAGGTGCGGGCGATGCTGTCTTGTGCCACTATACCGGTGCTGGGGCTCGGGGTAGCCGTGGGGACCGAAGGAACTGTGGTGGTTCTGGAGGAACGGGAGACGAGGCTGGAAATCCTCGGAGATCGCCCCGATCTGGTGGCGGTGGCGGTCGATCAGACGCGGATGGCGTGGGCAAGCTCGCGAGGGAGGATCTACAACTGTGAGCTGGTCCCTGGAGGTGCGTGGCGCTGTGCCTGGGTGGACCCTGCATGGACTAGTCCGCTGATCTCGCTCCATGCAAGCCCGAATGTCGTCCGGGCGATGTCGCTCGACGGGGGGATCCTGGAGGGGATTGTGCGGTCACGGTAAGCTCTCCAACTTGCGAGGGAGCGGGGCTGCGGCTAGCGTCCGCAGTATGTCGCAGCACACCACGCTGAGGCGCCTAACCGCGCCGGACATCACCGCGCGGAAGGGAGGCGACCCCATCGTCTCACTGACTTCGTACCACGCACATACCGCAGCCATCGCCGACAAGTATGTAGATTTTCTCCTAGTTGGCGACTCGGTGGGGATGGTCATGTATGGCTTTGAGTCGACGCTGCCGGTGCCTCTAGAACTGATGATCATGCACGGTCGCGCGGTGGTCCGGGGGGCAAGGCGAGCGCTGGTGGTCGTGGACATGCCTTTCGGTACCTACGAAGAGAGTCCAACCCAGGCCTTCCATAACGCTGCGCAGGTAATGAAAGAAACCCAGTGCGGTGCCATCAAGCTGGAGGGAGGTAAGAGGATGGGGGAGACGATCCGGTTCCTGACGGAGCGAGGAATCCCGGTCATGGCTCACATCGGACTGACCCCTCAAGCGATCAATGCACTAGGTGGCTTCAAGACCCAGGGACGCTCTCAGGACCAGTGGGCCTCCATCGAGGAAGACGCGCGGGTAGTTACCGAGGCAGGAGCCTTCGCGGTGGTTCTAGAGGCCCTAGCCGAACCCTTGGCCGCAAAGATCACCCGGGATATTTCCATCCCAACCATCGGGATCGGGGCCTCGCCAGCCTGTGATGGTCAGATCCTGGTGATGGAAGATATGCTCGGCCTGTCGCCTCGTATTCCCAAATTCGTAAAGGAATTTGGGAAAGTAGGTGAGGCCATCGAAAATGCTATCCGGCGCTATGCCGACGAGGTGAGATCACGCCAGTTCCCTGCGCCGGAGCACACCTACGAGATGAAGTCGTTACTTCTTCTGTTGTTCTCGGTTGCGAATGGCCGCAATCGCCTCGTTTAGCTTGCCGTCTCCCTGAAGACAAGCATAGCAATTGGTCTTCTTGTACCACGTACCGCACTCCTTAGAGACCCCGGTCATGGGCGTTAGGAACAGGAGCGCGCGGCCATCGCCATGTTCCTTGGCTTCGGCGAAGATTTGGCGGAGTTTCGTGGCCTGGGAGCAGATCGCCTTGGGCCCTACGCTAGCAGTGGTGCGCAGATCAAGTACAACCTTGAGTGCAGGGGAGGCCCGATCACGGTGCCGATGGAGGGATTCCCCTGCCTTCTTCTTCACAAATAGGCTAGATTTGGGGGATACGAGAAGCGCGTAAAGAACGTCCAGGCCCCCGCTGCCGGCTTTCTCTTCGAGGAAGGAGAAGACCGGCTCCGGCTTCTTTTCACCAAGAGTGAGCGAAAGAAGCGCTTCTTGGATCTCCGGGTTGTTGCTAGCACTAGGCTCAAGTGTGAAGAGCTCACCGAAGACAGCGAGAGCCTCCTCGGTGTTCTTCTGCTCGACGTAGGCCTTGGCAAGTGCGCGGAGCACCCTGGCATCCTGCGGAGCTTTGTCCTTGAGGGCGAGGAGGGCCTTGGTCCCTTGCTTGTTCGCTTCCGTAATCTCTTCCTCTGAGAGTGTTGGTGCTGGTGATGGGGAGGCGCTAGCGGAGGTACTGGCAGACGTAGCGGGGGGGGTCGTTGGGGTCGACCTGCCTCGGAAGGAGAGGACCACGACGAGCAACAGGAGGAAGAAACCGGCGCCGCCAGCCCCCAGTTGGACCCTTCGATCCTGCAGCCAGGAGGGCAGAGCGGAAGGCTTGGTCGGGGGCGTCTCGCCCTGGATCGGGGGCGTCGTGTCCTCGCTGGGGTGGGTTGCGAAAGAGGTCGAAGGGGCCGCCGAGCGCGTTCCGGTCTGTCCAAGACTAGGAGAGC
>JANWXX010000327.1 GCA_025057345.1 Polyangiaceae bacterium
AGCGGTACGGCGGGCGAGCAGGAGGCTAATGCGGGCCAGCAGATCGCGAACGAGGATGGGTTTGGTGAGGTAGTCATCAACGCCAAGTTCCAGGCAGCGAATCTTATCCTCGATAGAGCGCTGGCTTGAGAGAAAGACCACGGGGATATGGGCCCACTCGGAGCGCTCCTTGAGGCGACGAACCAGGGCATATCCGTCAAGATTGGGCAGCTTGGTGTCCGTGAGGACAAGAGCAGGAGGGGAGACTTCCAGCTTGGCGAGGGCGTCGAGGCCATCGGAAGCCGTAGTGACGATGAAGCCCGCACCACGGAGGCTGACTTCAAGGACATGCACGCTCCTAGGATCGGCGTCGACGAGGAGAACCGAGAGCTTGGCCACGGTGGTCGGTAGTAAACCGGCCCTCGCGCCCCGACGCAACTTGCGGGTAAGTTTCTATCCCTGTGAGCAACAAAACAGAGGAGCCGACTCCGAGGCGCCTGGCTCGCGCCATTGAGCAGGGAGACGTCCCTGTCAGCCCGACCCTGGTTTCAGCCGGTGCTTTGTTCGGGGCAGCCTTGCTCCTACCCACGACGGCCCGGATGCTGGCGGACAAGACGGGGCTGCTGCTGCGCCGGGCCCCCGAGTTGCTTCCCGGCGAGGCTGCTGTCGGGGCGCTAGCAGCTCTAGCGCTCACTTCCCTGCCCCCTCTGACGGTGGCAGCGGTACTGGCGGGGCTGCTGGGGGCAGTGCAGGCCCGAGGGTCCTTCGCTCCGGGGAAGCTGGCCCCGAACCTGGCCCGCCTCAGCGGGGGGCTAAGGGCCCTCGCCTCGGCTCAGAGGGTTATGTCCCTGCTCCGAGCCCTGGTCACTGCGGCCCTGGTAGCGCTCCTATGCTGGAAGCGGTTCCGGGCCTGGCTGCCCGAGCTGGCTGCCTGCGCAGGGGACGCACGCAAGGCGGTCGCCTTCGCCGGACAGGAGGGCATGGCCCTGCTCCGAGACGTGGGGCTACTCTTGGTGGTTTCTTCCGTGGTCGATCTGGCACTCACGGTGCGCGCCTGGCGCAACCGGCTCAAAATGTCGCCCGATGAGGTGAAGCGTGAGGCGAAAGAATCCGAGGGAGATCCTCAATTCAAGGCAGCTCGCGAGCAGGCCCACCACGAGCTACTCCAGCAAGCCACCCTCCACGCTGTTAAGGAGGCATCCGTCGTCATCGTGAACCCCACCCACCTCGCCACTGCGCTCCGCTACCGGGAAGGAGAGGACGAAGCCCCTTTGGTGCTCGCCAAGGGGGCAGGTACCTTTGCAGCCCAGATCGTCGACGCAGCCCGCGCCTACAACGTGCCAGTACTCCAGGACGTTCCTCTAGCCCGAGCGCTCCACGAACTGGAGGTTGGCGATCAGATTCCGGAAGCGCTCTACGAAGCAGTAGCTGAAGTGCTTCGCAGTCTTTGGGAAACCACCGCAAGCTGCGAAAGCCCCGGTGAGGCCCACATCGCCTCCCCCTCTGGCGCCGGAGGAGGATCCGACGTACGACGTGGGAAACCATGAGCGAAGAAACCCTTCCACGCCCCGAGCGAAGCGACGATGGCCCCGGCAACTTTGTCGAGGACATCGTGCGTCAGGATGTTGCTGCGGGGAAGAACGGCGGGCGAGTGGTGACGCGCTTCCCGCCGGAACCGAACGGCTACCTCCATATCGGTCACGCAAAGTCGATCTGCCTGAACTTCGGCCTAGCGCAGAAATTCAACGGTGTCTGCAACCTACGCTTCGACGACACCAACCCGGAAACCGAGGACGTCGAGTACGTCGAGTCCATCAAGGATGCCATCCGTTGGCTAGGGTTCGACTGGGGTGATCGGGAGTACTACGCTTCCGATTACTTCGAGCAACTTTACGATTTGGCCGAGAAACTAATCAAGGCGGGGGTGGCCTACGTCGACAGCCGTAGCCTGGAGGAGATCCGCGAGACCCGGGGGGATTTTTACACACCTGGACAAGATAGCCCTTTTCGGAATCGTACCGTTGAAGAAAACCTAGACCTTTTCCGGCGGATGAGGGCCGGTGAATTCCCCGATGGCTCCCATGTGCTTCGGGCCAAGGGGGACATGACCTCCAAGGATGTCAAGATGCGCGATCCGGTGATGTACCGGATCAAACACGCACGCCACCACCGAACCGGGGACCGATGGTGCATCTACCCCATGTACGACTGGGCTCATGGGCAGAGCGACTACATCGAAAAGGTCACCCACTCGATCTGCTCCCTGGAGTTCATGAACCACCGTCCCCTCTATCACTGGTTCCTCGATCAGATCGGTGCTCCCGCCGAGGAACGACCGCAACAGATCGAGTTTGCCAAGCTGAACCTCACCTATACCGTGCTAAGCAAGCGCAGACTCCAGCAGCTTGTGCAGAGCAAGCTGGTCAACGGTTGGGATGACCCCCGTATGCCTACCCTGGTCGGCATGCGTCGCCGCGGCTATACCCCAGAGGCAATCCGGGCCTTCTGCGATCGGGTGGGCGTCTCTACTCGCGACAGCATTGTTGATATCACTCTCCTGGAGCACGAGCTGCGCGAGCACCTCAATGCAACTTCCCCCCGGGTCATGGCGGTACTTCGCCCTCTCAAGGTCGTGATCGAAAACTGGCCTGAGGACCGGATAGAGGTCTTTCACGCCCCCTACGACCCAGAAAAGCGCGATGGTCTCAGCCGGGAAGTCCCCTTCGGCCGTGAGATTTACATCGAACGGGACGACTTCGCTGAGGTACCTCCGAACAAGTGGTTTCGCCTAGCTCCGGGCCAGGAAGTCCGTCTACGCTACGCATGTATCCTCCGATGCGTTGGGGTCGTCAAGAACGAGAAAGGGGAAGTCGTTGAACTCCGCTGCACCTGGGATGAAGGTTCCCGGGGCGGAGCAGCTCCCGACGGACGCAAGATCAAGGGGACGCTCCACTGGGTTTCGGCTCGCCATGGGCTCCCCGCCGAGGTGCGCCTCTACGACCGCCTCTTCAAAGTCGAATACCCCATGGCTGGCGACGACAAGAACGACTGGCTGAAACACATCAACCCTGACTCTCTCCAGGTGCTGACAGGCTGCATTGTCGAACCCAGCCTAGCCAACACTCAACCCTTGGATCGCATGCAGTTCGAGCGGATAGGTTACTTTTGTACCGACTTGGACAGTCAGCCCGGTGCGCTGGTCTTCAATCGGACCATCTCCCTGAAGGACACCTGGGCTGCCATCGCCCGCAAGGGCGAGGAGGGGTAATTTCCAGCGGAAGGAGAGGGCATAAGGCCAGGGACCATGATCCTTGGCTGCATCGTGGCCCTTGACCCGCACCAGGAAGCCTCGGGTGCTCTGGTAGTTGGAGGGGCATGTCCCGGTAGCCACCGTGGGGTGGATGTAAATCTCCCCCTCGGTCGTGTTGATGAGATGTGCCTCGCACACGTAGGACCATGACCCGTCCTGCTGCTGGTAGACGTAGACATCCAGGTCGAGCTTGAGCTTCTCGGCCACCGTGGAAAGCAAATAGATGCGGGAATACGTATTGGTGAACCAGTAGTAATCCTCGTCTCCCTGGCGCCCAAGGGTGGCCCGAAGGTTGTGCTCCCAGCCACCGCCGCTGATGAATTTGTCCCGGAGACCAAAGGGGAGAAACGCACGAAAGTCTGCAGCGGGATGAGTGCTCGTCTTCGGGTCAACCTCGACACTAGGCTGATTGGGCTCGAAAGCATCGTAGCTTCCCGTGGGATAGACACCCGGCATCCCTGGTGCAACGAGCCCACCAGGGTGCAACACCCGATCTGGAGTGTAGGTACTGCCCTTGAGCTTCCAGCAGTTGACTGCGTTGTTCGAGCCGATCCAAAGCAGGCTCAAGGCACCGTCCCGATCCAGATCCATAACGGTAGGCCAGGTACCATGGATGGTGATGGGGTACCCATCCATCGGCACACCGTCTTGGAGGATGCCGAATCCCCCCGGGATGCTTCCGATCAGCTCGTATTTCCCGTCTCCTTCCAGATCTACCACGGCCTTGTCGATGGGATGGAGCTGGCCGTCCGTGAGCTGACCTTCTTCGGTGATCGGGGCAAAGATCCGGTGAACTTTGAACGACTGGGAGAGCGGGTGCTCGGTACCGTCCAGGCGCCAAATCTTCCCCTCAGCATTCATCGGCTGGTAGATCTCCGGAGCACCGTCATAGTCAAAATCGGCCACGACTTGGAAGTAGCCCTCCCCTCCAAAACTCTTGGGGAATTCGTTCACCTTGAACCAGGGCTTTGTCGGGTCGGTCCAGCTCGGGTCATTGAACCGGGAGCCATCCTGGTGGAACACAAAGAAGCGCCCTTGGCAGTTCGGTAGATCTCCCTTGCATTGCCAAGAGCTGGAGGCACTGAACATTTCGGCGAAACCATCCCCATTCACATCGAAGAAGGCACTCGTTGCATGGAAGAAGCCGGACTCCTCCGCCAGAGGAGCGAGGGCCCTTGAAGCAAGAAGCTGACCATTTTTCCATAGGAACAGAAGGTCCAGGTTGCCTTTGGTCACCGGGGCTATGTCAGGCCAGCCATTGCCGTCAAGATCGAGGATGGATGCCCCATACACTTGCATGGCAGATGGGGAAGTGATTGAGGCCATTTGTGCCCCATTCACTCCGTTGAGCAAGAGAACTTTCCCTTGGTTGGGGATGGCAAGATCAAGGACACCGTCTTGATTGAAATCGCCCAGAGAGGGGTAGCTGTAGCTTGTTCCTGGGCCCTTCCACTTGATCGTTCCATCGTGCTCGATCACGTAGGTCGAACCTCCCTGCTGGGCGATTACCTCCCACTCCGCATCCATATCAAGCTGAGCGAAGGCAACATAGCCCTGAGCCCCCCCAATGGCCACGGGCCAGCTTCCAGAGCATTTGGTCGGACACTGGTAGTCGGCGACCTTGAGGTTGCAGTTGTTCAACACGCCATCGCAAAGTTCTCGGGCTCCCGGGTAGACTGTCGCCTTGCTATCGTCGCAGTCCTCCTGGTTGAAAGAATACCCTGGGGGGGGAACCCCTTCGATTGGCAGGCAGAATTTCTTGGGGAGCCCCTTTTTGGCTCCAAAGCCATCCCCATCCAAGTCTGTGTATACCTCTACCAGAGGTAGCCCCTCATCCACCTCACCGTTGCAGTTGTTGTCTAGCCCGTCACACTCCTCTGCAGCCTCCGGGCGGATCTTTGGATTGAGGTCGTTACAATCCCCTCCTGCGGACACATACCCTTGGGGTGCCAAGCAAGCCAAGATCGTCAGGGGACCGCCGAAGCCATCCCCGTCGTTATCCCGGTAGAAAGTTGGCTTCTGCACCCCCTCATCGACGATCCCGTTGCAGTTGTCATCCACCTCGTTGCACACCTCGGGGGCTCCCGGGTACATACCGGCGTTCTCATCGTTGCAGTCCTTCCCCTTGTCCGAATAGCCCTCCGGTGGCGTGCAGGCTTGCAGGGTCGTCGTACCACCGAAGCTATCCCCATCCGCGTCCAAGTAGAAGGTTTTGAGCTGCAATCCCTCGTCGATAGCGCCATCGCAGTCGTTGTCCACTCCGTCGCAGACCTCAGGCAGATCTCCTGGTTGGATGACAGTCACGCAGGCGACCTGCCCTTGGATGCATTGGAGCATCCCCTTGGCGCAGGCCCCTGGCAACGCCGTTGGACACTCCCCGCCGAGTGTTGCGCCCTCGCATCCTCCGACGACACCACCTGCTCCTCCCTCGCCAGCCATGCTTGCCCCTCCCTCCCCGGCCCCGCTCGCTCCTCCCTCTCCTCCGCCGCTCCCCCCTTCCCCCGCTTGTCCGGAAGTTCCGGCCTCTCCACTGGCTCCAGCCCCGCTCTGGCCTGCCCCGCCCTGGTCCGCCCCCC
>JANWXX010000328.1 GCA_025057345.1 Polyangiaceae bacterium
CCGAGACGTAGAGCCATATGGGAAGTGTGATGCGAGTGACACGTCGATGTCGGTCGAAAGCCTTGCGCCAAGCGAAGTAGAGCGAGGTAAACACCAGGGGGACCACCACAAGGGAGAGGAGCACATGGCTTGCTAGGATGAACAGATAAAGCCCTCGGAACGGCGCATTTGCAGGGTACTTCGTGTCCCCGTGGACGAAGTGATAGACCAGGTACCCCACCAGAAACAGCCCTGAGGCCCCCAGCGCCGAAAGCATCAGGTATTGGTGCGCTTTCAACGCCCGGCGCTTGACCGCTACGTAGGCCACCACCAGTAGGCAGGTCGCCGTCGCGTTCAGGCTCGCATTGACCGCGGGCATGAACCTGAGGTCAAGCCCGCTGCCATCCCCCTTGTGGATCAGCAGCATGTACCCAATCAGCGCCACCGCTGCCGTCGACACCAGGCCATTGACGAGGAAGAAAGGGCGATCCGAGGTAGGTGCAGGGGCGATGGGGAGCGATTCCATGATCGTGGCTTAGGGCAAACGAAGGAGCAATGCCAAGGGCTCCGCCGGACCCTGGCACCAACGCTACAGCACCGGCATCCAAGTCGGGGGCCTCTCCTTTTTTGAGCAGGGCTGTTCATGTACGAAATCGAGCTCGATCCACGGTCTGTGCCACCCACTAGCCCTCCGGCTTCTTGCCTTGCTTGATCTTCCCTTGACATGCGCACGGCAGACGATCTCCAGGCCGCTGTAGGCTCCGGTCTGGGGACGGAGGTCCACGCGGACGGCACGTTTGTCCACACCTGCGGGCTGAGCTGGCCTTTCGTCGACGTGGTGGTTTGTTACCGCTCTTCCTCCCTGCCCCTCCCTAGACGTGCCACCGGCAGCGTTAATCGTGCCACCCGAGGCGAGCCCATGCTACGCCTTCTTCGTGCATCTCGCTGTGTGCCAAGGGAAACAGGCAAGACTCTCCCTCCTAGGTGCTGCCCTATGCGTGCTACCCACGGCAGGAGTTCGTGCTGATGAGATGCAACCTCCTCGCCCCCTTGAGCAACCGCTAGCCACTTGGCCAGGCGGCTCTCCTGGGGAACACGATGTGGTGGTGCCCGTGCTCCTGCGGATCTCGACGGCAGGAGCGGTTCTGGAGGCGCAGGTCGAAGTAAGCGTAGGGGACGCACTGGACCGGGAGGCCCTCGCGGTGGCTCGACGGTGGCGCTTTGAGCCAGCACGGCGCGGAGGGAAACCTGTGGAAGCGCGGGTCCGAGCCTATGTTCGCTTCGTGGGACAGAGGCAGCACCACCACCAGTCGGAGGGGGAACGTAGTCACCGCAGCCACGAGGGGAACCTTAGGGCAGTCGGGCCAGTGCAAGTGCCGAAGTATGGGGAGGACGAACACCGTCAGGAGAACTCTCGGGAGGTGCGTGTGCAAGGAGAGCGGACGCTACCGGGAGCAGCTTCGGCGACTACGAGGGACCGGGCAGTGATCCGGGCGGCACCCCACCGGACGGCAGGAGATGTGCTCCGGGTCGTGCCGGGGGTCAACTTGACTCAGCATGGGGGTGAGGGGAAGGCGCACCAGATCTTCTTCCGGGGTTTTGATGCGGTTCATGGGCAAGATCTGGAGCTTTGGGCAGGTGGGGCACCGGTCAATGATGTGTCGAACCTCCACGGGCAGGGGTACGCGGATCTGCATTTCCTCATGCCGGAGGTGCTGAGGGAAGTTCAGTCGAGCCCAGGGGTCTATGATCCAGGGCAAGGAGATTTCGCTGTGGCTGGGACCATGAGGTTGGCGCTGGGCTACGATGAGCCTGGGGCGACGGCGAAAGTGATGGTGGGCAGCTTTGGGACGCGGCGTTACTTTCTGGCGTACCACCCGCGGGACACCCGGGAGGAAACGTTTGCAGCCTTCGAGAGCTACAGCACCGACGGCTTTGGTCCATCCCGGTCAGCGCAGCGGACATCGGCGGTGGCACAGGCCCTGTACAACCTGGGGGAGCGGGCCACGATGCGGTTGCTGGTGACTCACTACGGGGGACGCTTCGCCTCAGCGGGGGTGGTCCGTTTGGAGGATCTGCGACGGGGGGGGGATCCCTTTGCCACCTACGATCCCAACCAGGGAGGAGACTCGTCGCGGTCCCAGCTCGTGGTGGAGCTAAGTGAGGCCAAGGAGGGGTTCCGCTGGTCGCTGGTACCCTTCCTGGTTCTTCGAGGAATGCGCCTGCGGCAGAACTTCACGGGCTACCTTGAGGATCCAAGAGGAGACGGAGTGCAGCAGCTCAACGATGCTACCACCGTAGGGCTCACTGCCTCCTACCGCCGCTCTTGGCCCCTTTTCTCGCCTCGCGATCTTCTAGAGGCAGGAGTCCAGGCGCGCTCCGATGGGATCGAGCAGTCACAACGCCGCTTGGAATCTGCCTCGGGTCGGATACGGAAGGTCGAGGTAGATGCGAAGGTACACGCTGCCGACATGGCAGGCTACCTGGATGCAGTGCTCCACCCTTGGAAGCGCCTAGCGCTCCGGGGTGGCGTACGGGTCGATGGACTGAGCTATCGCACCGTTGATGCAGGAGGACAGGCCCGCTCTGCGCAAGGAGCTCGGCTCAATCGTCGAGGAACCGCCGAATTGATCCTGACGACCGGACTATTCGCCTCTGCCAGCTACGGTGAGGGGTTCCGCTCACCCCAAGCTCGGAGTCTGGCGGAAGGCCAGCGAGCGCCCTTTACCACGGTTGCTTCCCAGGAGCTGGGGCTTCGCTACCGGGAGGAGCGACTCCAAGGCTCGGTCGCGGTGTTCCGCACGACGCTTAGCGACGATCTCGCCTTTGATCAGGCCCGTGCTCGTAACGAGCGCACGCCAGCGACGCTCCGGCTAGGCGGTGCGTTCGAAATGGTAGTCCGCCTGGCCTCCTGGTTCACCTCCAGCACCAGCCTCACGTATACTCGGGCGACCTTCCGCCGGAGCGAGGGGGAATACGTCGCCGGCGCGTTGCTCCCCTACGTTCCACAGTTTGTGGGGCGCTCCGACCTCTCCTTCGAGCCGGCGCTGAGGCGAGTTCTGGGACGACTACTTGAGGGGCAGCTTGGCGCGGGGATCTCCTTCTATCATCGGCGTCCGCTCCCTTATGGCGAGTTCGGTCGAGATGCCTTTCTGCTCGACCTGCGAGCCGGAGCAAAGCTGGAGAACTTCCACCTCACCTTCGACATCTACAATGCCCTGGACGACCGGTGGTTCGACGGGGAGTTTGTCTATGCTTCGCGCTTTGATCAGGGGGAGGGGGCCTCTCTGGTTCCGGCGCGCCATGCCACCATGGGCCCCCCCCGTACCCTCCTTGTCTCCCTGGAAGTCGCTCTATGAGGTCATTGTTTCCCATCCTTTCACCGCCGTGGGTGGTGCTTTCGCTGTTGGCCTTGACCCTTCTCGCCCTGGTTAGCTGCGAGGAGGAAGTGGCCGGAGGTAGCACTACCTCCGGTCGTCGCATCATCCTCAAGACCCGGCTGGAGGTAACCGCTCCGGGTGACCCCTTCCTTACCGGCCTCGGTTGGAAGGTGACCCTGACGAAAGCTGCGGTGGCTACCGGGCCCCTCTACTACTTCGACGGAGCGCCTCCCTTTGCGGCGGCCCCCCGGCAGCTCCGGCGTGGCGTGTTGGCTCGGTGGCTGGGGCCCTCTGTAGCGTGGGCGCATCCGGGGCACTACGTTCCAGGAAACGCACGGGGACAGGTGCTCCAGAGCTGGAGTGCTGACCTCTTGGCTGGTACCACGGAGCTTCCTGCAGGCGATGGGATCACTGGCGTGTACCGGTCTGGACGCTTCAGCTTCGCAGCATCCTCCGCCGGGCCCGCAGCAGGGTTTCTCGGCTCCAACGTCGCTGCAGTGGAGGGGCGTGCAGAGAAGGACGGTATGACAGTGTATTTCCGAGTGGGGACAGATCTGGCGACGCTAACGACGCGAGCCCCCGAGGGGCGCGTCGACGGTTGCGTCTTCGAGGAGGTGGACGTGCAGCAGGACGGGACGGTGGTGGTGCAGATCCGGCCCAGCGTTTGGTTCAATCTGGTGGATTTTTCTGGGGTCGCCCCGGGAACGGTAGCAGCTCCGACCACGATCCAACCTGGAGAGAATGCACACCTAGGCTTCCTGGTAGGCCTGGCACAGCTCTCCGCTTATCGATTTCGCTATGAACCTTGAAAGGTAAAGAGAAGGGAAGACAAACGATGTGGAAGAAGGAGCTCTCCGTAATGATCCTGGTTGCTCTTGGATCTGTTGCCTGCGGGGAGGAGGACGGAGGCGGAGCTGATCCGAACTCTGCGGGCAAGGGTACTGCAACCTTTACTACTTGGGGAGAGGAGTACATTGAGGAGGGTATCCCCGCTGGCGGGGAGGGTGGCTTTGTGGATGGATGGTCGGTGAAGTTCTCGAAGTTTCTGGTGGTGCTTGGCCATGTGACGGTCGCCGATGGAAGTGGGAAGGAAGCGGCGAAAATGACCGGAAGTCGCCTCGTGGATCATGTGAAGAAGGGGAAGAAATCACTGGTCAGCTTTCCCGATCTACCGGCGGGGGCTTACGAGAAGGTGAGCTATGAGATCCTGCCAGCGGATGCACAGACCGAGCTCCTTGGCGTTGATGCCGCTGACAAAGATTTCATGATTGAAAACAACTACTCGGTCTACGTGGAAGGAACGGCCACCAAGGAGCAATCCAACAAAACGTTCAAGTGGGGATTCTCCCAGAGAACACGCTATATCGAATGCAAGGCTGAGCAGGACGGCAAGGAGACCCTGGGCATCGTGATCACAAGCGGGGGTACCGACACAAGCGAGCTGACGATCCATGGTGATCACTTTTTCTATGACCGACTCCAGGCAGACCCGACAGGACAGATCCCCACCAACCTCCGCTTTGAGGCTCTCGCTCGTGCGGACGAGGAGGGAGACAAGAATGGAGAGGTCACCCTAGATGAGCTAACCAAGGCTCCCATCGACCTGATCGCCGGCTACGATCCCTCCGGCTTTAGCGTCACCAACATGAGAGAGTTTGTCACCGAGCTCACTCGCACCCTGGGCCACTTTCGGGGCGAGGGCGAATGTACCATCGTCCGCGCTCAATGACCCACCGCCGTAATGGGTCGGCTACGAATGGTAAGAGGGTCTGGACAAGGGAGCCTGTCCCTTTGGCTATCCTCTCCAGAGCAGAAAGGTAGAGCTTTCCAACGTACCCACCGCTCTCAAGTAAGGGCTAGTTCGGTCTTACTCGGGGATCTTGATCAGCGTGACCTCCAGCACGATCACTTCGCCCTTGGCGTCGATAGCTTTGTCCCAGGGAAAGTACCCCTCCCGCTCCACGGTGATCCGGTGGCGCCCCGGGAGCACCGCCATCCCCCGGCGGATCACCTGCCCCAGCGAGGCAATGGGCTGATCGTCCACGAGGACCGTGGCATCCGGGGGGCCTCCCTTCATCCGGATCGACGTCATCGTGGGTCCGTAGCGCGGCTGGCACCCAGAGTGGATCAGGAGAATGGCGAGAAGGGCAGTGCGGTGGAGGGCCCACATCACTCCCACTCAATGGTGGCTGGTGGCTTGGAGGAGATGTCGTACACCACTCGGTTGACGCCCTTGACCTCGTTGATGATCCGGGTGGACAGTGTGGCAAGTAGATCGTGGGGGAGGCGAGCCCAGTCGGCGGTCATCCCGTCGCTGGATTGGACCACGCGGATCGCTACGCACTCGTCATAGGTCCGTTCGTCCCCCATCACCCCAACGCTCCGTACGGGCAGCAGCACCGCGAACGCCTGCCATACCGATCCGTGGAGCCACGCTGCCAGGATCTCCTCCTGTACGATGGCGTCCGCCTTGCGTAGCACATCGAGACGCGCGGGGGTGA
>JANWXX010000329.1 GCA_025057345.1 Polyangiaceae bacterium
CCTGGGTGCAGTTCCCAGGGTCATCCAACCGCTTACCCCCCCTAGCAAGCCCAGGTTCCGCAGACTCTCTAGCATCGAACCGTAAGAGCTCCCGGCGAGTTGTTGCCACACCTCCCCAGCGATAGCGAAGTTCACCGCACGATCGCTCCCTAGCCCCAGCTTTGCTTGCTCTTTCCCTTCCGGCAGGGCTGCTCGCAGGAGCGCTTCATCAGAGGCGATGATAGCGGTCCCATCCTCTGCTTGCCCTACCACGACTCCAGAGGCCTTCAGCACGTCACCGGCCAGCACCCAAGCCGTGCTTTTCTCCTGGTCGGCTACCTCCTTGAGCCCCAGCACCAGCTTGCCCTTGGGGATGTTCCCACCGACCAACAACACCACACGATCCGGCGCACCTGCAAAGCAGACGATGACCTCCCGCAGATCCCGGTGGGGGTTGAACCCCACGGCCTCTCCCACGCGCTCCGTACGAGTCTTTTTCCCAGGAGATGCACTCCCCGGGGTTACCTCATTCGCCAGCGGAATCAGGTGTCGTCGTACCGGACCGAAGGTAGCGACTTCCAACAAATCCACCCGGATGGCTACGGTTGTCCCCGGTGGGATGTGCCTTGCGGCCACCGGGGTATAGTGAAATACCGTAAAGTACACAAGCAACGCGATTGCCAGCAAGCCCCCTAGCCCCCCGGTGACCAGCAGAATCACACGCTTCCCTCCGCCAGGACAGGTCGGCTGCTGGGGCCAGCCTCCCGGCGGATGCCCCAAGGGGTGACCTTGGGGTAGATATCCATGGGGTGGATACTGTGGGAAATAACCGGGCAGCAGGTTGCCTTGCGGTGGATACCCCGGGGGGCAACCGGGCGAAGGGAAACCGGAGGGAGGTTGCATGGGATGGCCCATCATCATGGGGAAACAGCACATCGGAAGCCAACGGTGGGTCCCCGCTCCATGGAAGAACCCCAACTCCGGTGAGTGACCCGGAGGTGGCGCCAGGGAGAAGCCCAGCTTCCACCCCGGAGCACCCGCGCAGCCGTGGGAGGAGCTCCCAAGGGATCGCGGAGGATCGTAGGGACATACCGGTCATCGTAGTAATCCGAAACCCATTCCTCGACGTTCCCGGCCATGTCCAGCAGGCCAAAGGGGCTCTTGCCTTCGGGACGTTCTCCCACGGGAGCAGGGCCTTCCCCACAGCCGTCAGCGGCACTATTGCCCTTGCGAGAGATCGCATGCTTGCAAGTGGGCTCGGCTTCTCCCCAAGGGTATTTCGGGGGAAGAGAGCCGCGAGCAGCATACTCCCACTCTGCCTCCGTGGGGAGTCGCTTGCCATGGGCTAGACAGTACTGAGCGGCTTCCTCGTAGCTGATGCAGTTGATGGGGAGCGTACCGTTTCCCTGAGAGAAGGTGCAGTGCTTAGAGGAGGGGGGCGAGAGGGGTGCGCAGCGTCCTGCGTCCACGCAGCGGCGATAGGCCTCAACAGTAACTTCGGTGCGGTCGATCCAGAAGGCGCTCAGGGACACCTCGTGGAGTGGACCCTCGTTGGGTTCGGCCTGCTTGCCAGTGCTCCCTGCAAGGAAGGTACCGGCTGGGATCAAGATCATGCCTGTGGTGTCGGCGGGGCGGGCAGCAGGCACAACGGGGGACGGATCCGGAGTAGGGGATGGAGCGAGGGAGCAAGCCATCAGCCAGAGGAGAGCGAGGGAAACCCAGAAGGGGGATACCAGGAATCCCGAGCGGCATGCGATAAGACGGGGATGCATGCGATTTGGTGGATGCTGACAGCGCTCGCGGTGTTGGCGCTGGGCTATCGTTACTATTCGGCCTTCCTTGCGGCGAAGGTTCTGGCGCTGGACGATGCCCGCAAGGTGCCCTCTCACGAGCGGAATGACGGACAGAACTTCCACCCGACGAACCGATGGGTGCTGTTTGGTCACCATTTTGCCGCAATCTCCGGGGCAGGGCCTCTGATTGGTCCAGTGCTGGCAGCCCAGTTCGGCTTTCTGCCCGGGTACCTTTGGCTGCTGTTCGGAGTGGTGTTGGCAGGGGCCGTACAAGATTTTGTGATTCTGGTCGGGTCGGTACGCCACCAGGGCCGGGGCCTGGCAGAGATTGCCCATGAAGAGCTCGGGCCGTTCCTCGGCTTTTTGACGGGCCTTGCGATCCTGTTCATCGTGGTGGTGGCGCTGGCGGGGCTGGGGAAGGTGGTAGTGGAGGCGCTGGCAGAGTCCTCCTGGGGGGTGTTCACCATCGGCGCATCGATCCCCATCGCCCTCGGGATGGGGCTCTACATCTACAGGATCCGCGGTGGTAGTGCTCGGGGGATCCGGGAGGCTAGTGCTAGCGGCGTAGCGCTGCTGCTGGTCGCGCTGATGGCCGGAAAGTGGGTTCAGGATAGTGCTCTAGGAGAGGTATTCCGCCTGTCAAAGACCTCGCTGACGCTAGCCATCGCAGCCTACGGTTTCCTGGCTAGCGTACTCCCGGTATGGCTGCTGCTCTGCCCCCGGGATTATCTGTCCAGTTACCTGAAGATTGGAACCATCGCCCTGCTGGTGTTGGGGATCGTCCTGGTGAATCCGGTGGTGGAAATGCCCATGGTCAACGAGATCCGGGGTAAGAGCGTGGTGGTTGGAAGCCAGGAGTTTGGCAAGGTGGTGCCGGGGACGCTCTTCCCCTTCGTCTTCATCACCATCGCCTGCGGGGCGATCAGTGGGTTTCACTCCCTGGTGGCTAGCGGGACAACCCCCAAGATGATCGACCAGGAAACCGACTGCCGACCCATCGGCTATGGCGCCATGCTTATGGAGGGCCTCGTGGGGATCACCGCCCTGATCGCTGCTTCCGCGCTGCCCCCCCCGGATTACTTCGCTATCAACACGGACCCAAAGATCCCCATCGTGGCTTCCCCTGCCTCCGGCGGCAGGGGCCTGGCGGCTTCCGTAGGAGACCTAGCACGGCTCGACGGCGTGATGACAGAGCAGGACCGCAAGGCCCTGGGGCTGAGGCCTGGGGAGCCCGCGGTATCTCTAGCAGACCGTCCCGGTGCCACAATCAAGGCATCCACGGCGCTGCACCTCTCCAACCGGGCGCTGGCGGCCCTCGGATACAGCGTCGACCCAGCCTCTCCCCATGCCAGCGAGATGTCCGAAGCAGACTTCCTCCGCATGGGCATCCCGGTGAGCGATCTGCCGGCACTATCCCGCGCCGCTAACGAAGTGGTAGCGGCCCGCATGGGCGGTGCCGTGTCTCTGGCGGTCGGCATGGCCCGGATCTTCTCCGGCCTCCCCGGGATGAAGACCCTCCTGGCCTACTGGTACCACTTCACCATTATGTTCGAGGCCCTCTTCGTGCTGACCACCATCGATACGGGAACCCGTATCGGCCGCTTCTTGCTCCAGGAGTTCGGAGGCCGTGCCTTCCCTCGCTTCGCTGATCCTTCTTGGCTCCCTGGGGCATGGGTCTCGACGGGCTTCATCGTCGGCGGCTGGGCCTACTTCCTCCTCACCGGATCGATCCAAACCATTTGGCCCATGTTCGGCGTGGCCAACCAGCTCCTTGCCATGACCGCGCTCTGCATCGGTACCACACTGATCCTCAAGAGCGCCTCTCGTCCTGCCTATGCCCTGGTAACTCTGCTACCGCTGTGTTTCGTCGGTACCACCACCACGACCGCTGGGCTGCGTGCCATCCAAGAGGTCTACCTCCCCATGACTCGGGCCCAGGAAACCGCCACCGTAGGCCGTGTCAATCTCCTCGTCACTAGTATGCTGCTGGCTTGCGTGTTGCTGGTACTCGCTGGTTGCATCCGCCGCTGGATCCAGATTCTCGATCAGCGTCGGCACCTTGCCCACGCCGCCTAAACCAACTCAGCCTACGGCCACTGGCCCGTGGTCGTCGCAGTGGCCGCTGCACGGGTGGTGCAGATGACCGTTCACCAGGTAGTCAGTATGGTCCCCATGGGGAACTGCCTCATGACCGCAACCAAGACCATGGATGTGCTCGGCTCCATGCGCTCCGCAAGCGTGGGACGGGGTGCAATGCGCCGGGTTCGCCTCACCTACCGCCAGCGCATGCTCATCGATGTGTCCGTCGTGGGCATGGTGCAGGTGCCCATCATGGAGATAGTCGGTATGCTCCTCGTGCTGGATCGCCGTGTGTCCGCAGCCTGGTCCGTGGGCGTGCTCGTGACCCTCGTGGATCGTATGCTCGCTCATGTTCTTCCTTCCTCCTTTAATTCACTTCAATGAATGATGAAGTGATAGCTCTGTTAGGAGTGCTCGGCAAGGAAAATTCCCTCTTGCAAGGCGGTTGCACTTCCTGCGAGAGGTGGTTGCGCTCCGTGAGGTGGCAGGTTCCCTAAGTAAGGGTCAGGGGGCAGGGAGAGGCCGAAGGAGGCGCGGTAGATGAGCATGGTGTAGAAGGGGACGCGGAGCACGTGGAAGCCGAACTCGTCGCTAGTAGGCACCGTGAGGAACTGGAAGAGGAACAAGTCCATCTTGCGGCGCCAGCCAGGGCGGGTGCCGAGGGTGAAACCGTAGGCGAGTTCATCGACCTGCTGCCCCTTTTTGGGATAGCGCATGTAGCGGAGAGCAGAGCCGATGGCACCGTAGTCCTCATGTCGTACGAAGAGAGTGGCATCTGCACGCCAGAGGAGGCCCCCGTCGTGGACATTGGTGTGGAACCAGTCGAAGGCATTGCCCGGGCCGCTTTCGTGGCGCAGGGCTGCGTTGGTAACGAGCCATAGGGTTTCGAGGGGGATGACTGCACGGATGCGCCCTTCGGCCCAGGGCCAATTGACTACATTGCGCTCGAAGGGACTCTCGCCCTTGTCCATTTCGCGGCGGATCTTGGCGGTGTTGTCCACGTCGTTGGGCAGGGAGTAATTTCGCCATCCTCGCCGATAGCCGACGCTTCCCCCGACGGTAAACAGCGCTACCCGGAAGTCTGCATGGGCTGCGGTTTCCGCGTAGCCCAAGGATGCCAGGGCGGACAGGCGCGTGACCAACATGGTGATGTCCCCGTCCACTTCCAACCGGTGTTCCAGGGAGGCTTGAGCACCAATGGTAATTGCATCCAGGTGGGCCCAGAGCCCGGCTGCGGGAGGGTCCAGGAAGTAATCCTCGGGCCCTGTCTTCCTTGCAGACACCACACTCGACCAGCTCACCACCGACAACATCAAACCTACACTTAGGAAGAGGCCGACCCGTCGCATGGGCCAGCACTCTATCCCGCGTTGGACTTCTTGTGCGTGATAATGCGAGGTATGGCGTTGGTTTTTGGCCTCACCGGAGGCATCGCGAGCGGCAAAAGCACCGTGGGCAGACGCTTTGCCCAGAGGGGGGTACCCGTCCTGGATGCGGACCAGATCGCCCGAGAGATCGTCGAGCCGGGCACCCCGGGTCTCGCGGCGCTAGTCAAGGCATTTGGCCCCGGGATCCTGCTCCCTTCCGGCGAACTGGATCGAAAAGCCCTGGCCGCAAGGGTATTTCATGATCCCTCGCAGCGTGCAATACTCAATGCGATCACCCATCCAAGGATCAGAGCGGCAACCTATGAGGCCGTAGCGCGGCTGGCGGATCAAGGGGAGCCGCTGGTGTGCTATGAGGCGGCCCTACTGATCGAGAACGGACTGGCGGAGGCGTTTCGGCCCCTGATTGTGGTGGCGACTTCGGAGGCGGAGCAGCTACGGCGGACCCAAGAGCGGGATGGGGCGACGGAGGAAGAGGCACGGGCGCGCGTGGCATCGCAGATGCCATTGGCGGAGAAGATCCGGCAGGCAGATTGGGTGATCCCCAACGAGGGAACGTTGGAAGAACTGCTGAGGCGGGCGGACGAGGTGCTAGATCAGGTCATCGCCCGGGTAGGTGCCCC
>JANWXX010000032.1 GCA_025057345.1 Polyangiaceae bacterium
CCCGCAGGAATCCCGGTTCATCCCACCGCACGGTATCATCGCAACACCGTCATCAAGATCCTCCAGGATCTCCGCCCTGGAGCGTACCTCTCCCTAGCCCATCGCCTGGATCGGGAAACCTCCGGCGTCCTTGTCCTGGCCAAAACACCCGCTGCCGACCGGGCCATCAAGCAGACTTTCCAGGAGCGTGGGGATATTGAGAAAACCTACACTGCCCTCTGCTGGGGTCGTGCCCCTGCCCCTGCCTTCCGAGTAGACCTTCCCTTGGAGCTGGACCCTACCTCACGAACGAGGGTCAAAATGCGTGTCGCTGCCCCGGATCAGGGCCTCCCCTGCAGCACGAGCTTCCAAGTGGAGGACGAGCGGGAGCGCGAAGGAACTTGCTACACCAAAATTCGATGTAACCTAGAGACAGGACGGCAGCATCAGATCCGGGTGCACTTGCGGTCGGTGGGGCTGCCTATCGTGGGAGACAAACTATACGCCTTCGACGAGGGATACTTCACTCGGGACGTAGATGGCGAGGCGACGGACGAAGATCGAGCCAGGTTGGAGCTCCCGAGGCATGCGCTCCACGCGACGAGGCTGGCGCTGGTGCATCCCATCACGGGGAAGGTGCTGGAGGTGGTAGCGCCGCTGCCTGAGGATCTCGCCACGTTCTGGGCGGGTCTATCGATGGGGAAACAAGGCTTAGAGACCGCGGGGGACTTTTTCCAGATCGACGCTCTCCAGAGCGAACCGGATGAGGGCGCTCCGGTTGGCTTTGGTCAGACCACGAGCCTTGAGCTTTTCTACCATCTCGTCGAGGCGTCCGAGATCCTCGGTGTACATGGAGATGCAAATGACACGGTAGTGCTCAGGCTTGGGAGCGGGACTCCGGGCCGGGCGTGTCCGGGAGGCCGGAGACTCCTCGGTAGCCGGAGTGTAGAAAGCGCCGCTTAGGACGCCCTGTACCTCATCGGCGTCCAGAAAGGAGGCCGGATTTCCTTGGTTTTTCATGGTGTTCTCCGGGAATCAACAAGCAGTAGCTGCCACGGCGCGCTCGGGTTCTTGCTGAGGAGCTGCGAGGTTGCTCTCCAGCGGGATATCGCCGGAGATACAGCCGACTACATGGAGGTAGTCTTCGACTGGAGCTGTTCCGGGTGCAAACTCAAAGATCGTCTGCCCCTTCGCGGGGGCTTCCTTGATGCGGATTGCTTGGCGTACCGGCTTCAAGCATCGAGGGCCGAAGTGCTGGCGCAGGTGGTCCAGGGCCTCGTTGCAGATCTTGGCCCGGGAGTCATAAAACGTGGGCAAAACGCCCCAGATACGCACCGGGTGGTGGAGGAGTTGGTTCACGTTCTTCACCGTCTTGATCACCTGTCGCATCCCCACGAGAGAGAGATAGTCGCAGGCAACTGGTACCAGAATGCTGTCCACCAGGCACAATGCATTCTGGTTGAGGAGCGAAAGACTAGGGGAGCAATCCACGATCACGTGATCGTAGTGGCCGATGATCCCTGCCAGTCGAGTGGCGAGTACCCGGTCCCGGTTCTGCCGACCAGCCAGGTAGAGTTCCGCTGCTGCCAAAGTCTCGTTGGATGGGATCAGATCCAGGTTGGGGCGTACGTTGGTGATAGCATCCTTGCCCGAGAGCCCCATCACCAGCACATGATAGAGATTGCGCTCGGCCTTTACGTCCAGAGAAACAGCGACGTTCCCCTGGGCATCTGTGTCCACGAGGAGCACTTTTTTCCCCCGGAGCGCCAGCCCCGCAGCGATGCTCACCGAGGTGGTGGTCTTCCCGGTACCCCCCTTGTGGTTGAAGATCGCTAGCATGCGAGGCAGTCCATCCGCAGAAGGGGTCTTGGGTTGTGCTTGGGGTACTGCCGGATTCATCGATGTCGCCGGGGAGGAAGGACGGATCGCCGATCGGATGGGTGGGACCACCGGCACAGCCACTGCGGGGGAGGTGACCGCGGGCTTCGCCGGAGTTGGTGGTGATGCAGGAGCGCCAATCACCGGCGGTAGCCCGGAATTCCCTACAGGTGCTGGTGCTGCTACGCCCACCAGGGGAGAAGATGCCGCGGGACGGGGAGCTGAAGACGGTGGGATCTCTCCGGTAACCGCATCGTTGGCGGTCAGATCCCCGAGGCGTACACCGCGGGCCTCGGCGATGAGCTGACCACGGCAGTCAAGGGAACAAGCATAGCGACGGCGGTTCCCTAGGTAGAGCACTTGGGAAACTAGATCGACCCGGAACCGCTTGGCGCAGGCGTCGCAGGTGACCATGTTGTCTCCTCCGGCATTCTGGCTTTGCTGGAGGCACTTTTGTGAGCAGTAGAACGAGAAGCCTCCGTTACGCTCCTCCATCTGGTAGCGAAACTGGACATCGAAGCTCGTTCCGCACACGCTGCAAGACTCTCGCATTGCACCCATCGGTGTGTCTCCTTGTGCCCCGTGGGGCCTGGCGGGTCGTGCCCGCGCCTTGCACCCACCTATGCACGGAATGAAATGACCTGGCCAAATTTCGTGCATCCTATCTTCTCTCCTCCCCCCTCGATCCTAGGAATTTCCCCTTGAATTTTCTTCTTCATGGCCACCTTGCCCACCGGGAACACCACGACCGAACCGTCGCCGTCGGGGCCATGCTCCCGGACCTATGGCGCCTTGCCCACCGTCGTGCCTTGCCCCACCGGCTCCCGGCTACTGTCAACGCCCCCCAGCTTCGCACTGGACTCGCACACCATGCGGCTCTAGACCGATGGTTTCACGAAGCTTCTGCACTCCGGGAAGGAGAAACCTTGCTCCACGATTGCTTCGTCGCTGAGCATCTCTCTGCCCCCAAGCTCCGTCTCTTTGCCCACCCGCTCTGGGAGCTTTGCCTTGACGGTGCCTTGGTCCGCTCTCTCGGTGCCGCCTCCCTTCGGACCTGGCTTGCGAGTGCCTTCGAGGAGGCGGCTTCCCAGCGAGATCCGGGGCAGCGAGCCCTAGGGGAATCCCTGGGTGCCGAGGGAGACATCTTCCTGACTCGCATGGAGACAATCGACCGGGAGCTTACCCAAGGACCTTGGCTTGAAGCCTACACTAGCGGCGAAGGCCTAGCCTTCTGTTTGGATGCCATGCGGCTACGTATAGGATTGCCCAGGCTCTCTCCTGCGGAGCTACGGTCACTTGCACGGTGCCTGGAGGAAGTTGTACCCCTCGCAGATCAGCTACTGACTCGGTTGCTCCTCCTCGCAAGATAGTTCGTCCGGAGTAGCAACCAACGATCTACCCTGCACGTATATAAGCTCCATACGACATCCCGAGTACTGGCTCCGGCGCTTCCCGGAGGCATCCTGACGCCTCGGTCCTACATCCTGACGGCTTCTAAGCCCGTTCCGACACCTTCCGAGCCTATTCCGACGGCTTTCGAGCCCGTTCCGACACCTCTGGGGCCCGTCCCGATGCTTGCAGAGCCCGTTCCGACACCTCTGGGGCCCGTCCTGACGCGTCGGGATAGCCCGCCCGACGTGGGATGCCAAAGAGAACCCCCATCCTCAAGGTGGTCAAGCTGGGATACGTGAACCGCCTCGACCGGTAGGGAAGGCACGTGCCGCGGCTCCCCGTCAGCAGCCGACGACCTCTGCCGTCATCTTCGCCCTTGTCACCTTCGTGGAGGATACGGCGGTGAGACAGAGCCACGGGCACGAGCCGAAGAGCAACAAACCGATGTTCGCAAGTGATGTGCCCAGGGACGGAATCGAACCGCCGACACGGGGATTTTCAGTCCCCTGCTCTACCAACTGAGCTACCTGGGCCTGACGCCAGCTCACGCCAGGTGAGGGGCACTTGTGCCAGACCCTCCCTGCCTTGTCAACGGCTTGCAGAGCGCGCAACCTTCCCGCCATGCGCCCCCCCCTGGAAGGAGTGGTTCTCGTCACCGGTGCTTCGTCTGGCATTGGCCGTGCGCTGGCTCGTGAGGTGGCCCCACGGTGCTGTGCACTGGTGCTGGTGGCTCGTCGTAAGAGCAAGCTGGAGGCGTTGGCCCATGAGTTGCGCGAGCGGCATCCCAAGCTCCAGGTGCTGGTGGCCCCTTGTGACATCACCGACCGCATCCAGATCGATGAAATGCTCCTGGATGTTCAGAGGGCGTTTGGCGTGGTCGACGTACTGATCAACAATGCAGGCTTTGGGGATATGAGCCTTTTCGATCTCAGCGATTGGGATCGCAACCAGCGGATGATCGATCTCAATGCGACGGCTCTTGCGTACCTCACCCATCGCCTCGTCGGTCCTATGGTTGAGCGTGGCCGTGGGGGAATCCTCAACATTAGCTCCGGCTTGGGCCTGTCGTTCCTTCCTGGGTTCACCACATACATTGCTACCAAGCACTTCGTCACCGGCTTTACCGAGGCACTCCGCCTTGACCTCGCCGGTACCGGTGTGGTGGTTACCCAATCTTGCCCTGGCCCTGTCGCGACCGAGTTTGCCAGCCATACCGGGAATTTCACCGGCCGGGAGATCCCTGCCTTCCTAGAGATATCCGCAGAACAGTGTGCTCGGGAGTCTCTCCGGGCTTTCGAGCTGGACCGGGCTCTGGTCATCCCCGGCGTGGTCACATGGCTCTTGATGTTCTTCCATCATCTGTCCCCCCGTCCTTTGCGTCGCCTGCTGCTCTCTTCTCTGGGCCCTCATCTGCGTCAGCTCCAGAACAAGGCCCGCACTGGCTCGCCATGATCGCGCCCCCGGAAGGTACGCTCCAGCGTTGGGCTTGGGACTACATCACCACCAAGGATCTCTCCTGGAAGATCGCCCCGCCCCCTCCCCCTGCGCTTCTCGAAGAAGATCCGTTTCCTCGCCGCCTCCTCGCCCCGGGACGCCCTCCAGAGCTTTCGATAGCCTTCCGTGCCTCCAAGTCACCTGGGCCCGACGCGCTCCGTGATCCTCGCCGTCGTGCCCAGATCCTCCATACCTTCTGGCATCATGAGCTCCAGGCTGCGGAGCTGATGGCCTGGGCACTGCTGGCTTTCCCGGAGGCCCCGGAGCCTCTGCGTCGCGGTTTGCTCCGAGTACATGGTGACGAGGTGCGCCACATGGCTCTCTACCAGGAACACATCCAGCAGCTTGGTTCCAGGCTTGGGGCCTTCCCGGTGCGAGACTGGTTCTGGCAGCGGGTGCCTGGTGCCCTCTCACTCTCGTCCTTTTTGGCAGTGATGGGCATGGGGTTGGAGGCTGCCAACCTGGACCATGCTCCCCGCTTCGCGGCCAGGTTCCGAGCCGTGGGTGACCTTCGAGGAGCAGAGATTCAGGAGCAGATCGCTGAGGAGGAGATCCCTCATAGCGCTCTTGCGCTTCGCTGGTACACGAGGCTAACCCACGGGACCGACGACCAACTCTTTGTTCGCTGGGTCGCTGATCTGCCGCCGCCGCTCTCACCGCTCCTAATGCGAGGGCTCCCGCTAGATTGGGATAGGCGAAGGCGCGCTGGGTTTCCACCCCTTTTTCTGGACTCCCTGGCGCGGTGGGAGCCACATCCACCCAAGGGCAAGCGTTTGTCCGGGACGGTAGACCCGATTGTTGTGCATACTCGGAGGTGATGCGGCACCTTGCCTCTCCCTCCCTTGCTCTGCTTCTGTTGGCCTGTAGCTCTGATGACCGTACTCCTGCGTCACCTCCGGCGCCAAAGGCTATCGCGGGGACGCAGGTTCGCTTCGATTTGGACGCAGAACTCTCTACTGCAGAAACCTTCTTCCAGTTCCCTTACCCTTCGGATCTGCGGCTTGTCGGCGGCTCGCCGGATGTACGCGGGTGGCCTAACCCACGGAACCTCGGCCTGGTCGAAGCACTGCGGTTGGCTGCTGCGGAACGCAAGGGCTTTCCAGTGCTACCGGCAGCCTATTTTCTCTTTGATGCACCCCTTGCGGAACGCAGCCCGGAAGTGGTGATCCCGGCGTCCAAGGATGCCCCGATCATGTTGGTGGATATTGACCCTTCGTCGCCGGATAAGGGACGGCTGTACCCAACGGTGGCCTCGACGCTACCGCCGGATGACTACACGCCAGACAACCTGTTGGCAGTAGCCCCCCGGCCGGGCTTCGTCCTAGCCCCGCATCGGACCTACGCCTTCGTGGTGCTTCGATCGCTGAACGACGCAAGCGGGGCGCCTCTCGGAGTCCCCCAGGCGATGGAGGAGCTCAAGGCAGGGGTCATTCCGGCGGGGGCGCGTGGCAAGGCAGCTGCGGAGCAGTATGGGAAGCTCTGGCCGGTGCTTGGACAGATCGGGGTCGACAAGGCGCAGGTCGCCGCCGCTACCGTGTTCTCGACGGTGGATGTCGTAAGCGACCTGTTCGAGTTGACCAATAAGATCAAAGCCCAGTACAAGGTCGAGATCACCGGGCTCGCCGTGGATCCGACGGATGGCGCGAAGCACTCGCGCTATTGCGAGCTCCGGGGCAAGGTGATCTATCCCCAGTTTCAGCGGGGAACCCCCCCTTTCCACAAGGAGGGGCTCTTCGACTTCTCCCAGGGTGAGCTTCCGGTGAAGCAGCGAGACGAGGAGGCCCCCATCACCCTGACGCTCCCGAAAGGCACCATGCCTGAAGGAGGGTACCCGTTGGCAATGTTCTTCCATGGCTCCGGTGGGCTAAGCACCGCGGTGGTCGACCGGGGCACCTGGCGCAATACGGAAAACCCAGCAGATTGCCCCCCTTGGCCCGATACACTTAAGTGCGATAAGAAAAAGAGCGACCCCCAAACACTGCTTGACGAGTGGGACAAGAAACGTGGCTGCAACACCGCCGGAGAGGGACCAGCGCACGTGATGGCCCAACGGGGCTTTGCCATGGCAGCGAGCGCTCTCCCCCTGAATCCGGAGCGGCTGGAGTGCGCCGAAGAGATCGCCTACCTGAACTTCAACAACCTGGCAGCTTTCCGGGATACTTTCCGCCAGGGCGTCATTGAGCAGCGTCTCTTCATTGAGGCCCTCTCGACCCTCACCATCGACCCCGCCGTTGTGGCCTCTTGCAGTGGGCTTTCGCTGCCTCCGGGGGCCTCTGCTTACAAGTTCTCTCTCGACAAGCTGGTGGCCATAGGCCAGTCAATGGGGGGGATGTACACCAATATGATTGGTGCCGTTGAGCCGAGGATCCAAGCGGTCGCCCCCACCGGTGCTGGCGGTTTTTGGAGCTACTTCATCCTCAAGACGAAGTTGTTGGCCAACATTGACAAGGCGGTGGGTTCCCTGCTGGTGACCAAGGCACCACTCCAGTTCCTACATCCGGCGCTCCAACTCCTGGAAACCGCTTGGGAGCCTGCGGAACCCCTCGCGTATATGCCCCGCCTTGGGAAGAACCCCCTCCCCGGCCACCCTGCACGAGCCATCTATGAGCCAGTAGGCAAGGATGACTCCTATTTCCCCACGGAGCTGTTCGATGCCGTGGCCCTGGCCTACGGGCACCCGCAGGCAGGAGAAGAGATCTGGCCCTCCATGCAGCAAGCGCTAGCCCTTGATGGCCGGAGCGGCCTGCTTCCCTATCCGGTGGTAGAGAACAACGATTCCCGAACTGGAGGCAAGTACACCGGGGCCGTCGTCCAGTACCCGGGGGATGGGGTGTACGATCCCCACGCGCTCTACTCCCAGCGAGACGAAGTGAAATACCAGTACGGGTGCTTCTTCGAGAGCCTCTTGAAGAAAGGGAAGGCGAGTATCCCGGCCCCAGCCCCGGTGGATTCCCCCTGCCCCTGATCGCTTAGATGTACCCCATCAACCCGAACTGGAAGCTGAAGTTTGTAGTCTTGAAGTCGAGCTCTTGGGTATTGGTAGTAGAGCCGACGGTGGTTTCGACCTTATTCTTTCCAGAAACTCCGTAGTCAAGCACCGGGCCGAACATGAACCCGAAGCGAGCGACGGGGGTGAAGACGAACATCGGGTCGAGGCTCAGCATCGTGGCGCTGGTGGACTGGGAAGTCTTGGTGGTCTGTGTCCCTGCGGTCTCCTCTTTGCTGGTCGAGGTCTGGTAGTAGGAAACCCCCCCGCGAGCCCAGAGGTAGAAGGCCTCGCTGAAGAAGAAGATGTAGCCGACGCGAGGCGCAAGGAGGATGCCGGTGGTGGGGTCCCCCTCCTTGGTTTCTGATTTCCCACCGACCTCGGTGGTCACCTTGCTCGACGTTCGGGTGAGCCCCAGGCTGGCCCCTAGGGTCAGCGCCGGGATGACTGCGTAGTGCAGGCCCAAGGTCGGGGTGTTGGCGGCATTTCCGCCCGCAGGGACGAGAAGACCGATCCCAGTGTCGCTCTGCGTAGTCCTGGAGATCTGGTTCCCTACGGAGATCTCGGTTGTGGTGGAGGTAAGACCGAAGCCGAACATCCGCTCGCCGGTGGCGATGAGGAAGTTGCCTCGGTCGAAGTCAAGGGGGCCTGCGGCAGCCTCCCGAGTAGCGCTGGATAGGCCCAAAGCGACGGTCACAGGGAGGAGGGGTTTGAAGAGATTCTTCATGGCATCCTCAGCTTAGCGCCCTTGCTCTCGGAAGGGCCAACTCCTCGTTTCCGCGAGGGAGACTCGTAGGCAGCCGGGGGGCATGGTAAGAGGCGCGCCCCATGAGCCGCATCTACCGCACGCTACCGCCTGCTGGCACCCGCATCGGCCTCGCCTTCTCCGGCGGACTCGACACTCGCTGCGCTGTTGCCTGGATGAGCCGCCAGGGTCTTGAAGTCTACGCTTACACAGCCGACTTGGCCCAGCCAGATGAGAAGAATCCGGCCGACATCCCTCCCGAAGCCATGCGCCACGGGGCTAGAGCCGCTCGTTTGATCGATTGTCGGGAGGCCATGGCCCGGGAAGGAGTCATTGCCATCCAGTGCGGTGCCTTTCATCTTTCGGTGGGCGGCAAGAAGTATTTCAACACCACACCCTTGGGCCGTGCCGTTACTACCACCGCGATTGTTAAGGCCATGCGGGAGGATGGGGTCCACGTCTTCGGCGACGGGAGCACCCACAAGGGGAACGACATCCAGCGTTTTTACCGCTATGGCATCCTGGTTGATCCGGAGCTGAAGATCTACAAGCCTTGGCTTGATCCTCGCTTTGTCGAGGCCCTGGGGGGTCGAAAGGAGATGAGCGAGTACCTAGAGAGCATCCATCTGCCCTACAAAATGGGCGTCGAGAAGGCTTACTCCACCGATGCGAACCTGTTGGGGGCCACCCACGAAGCCAAGGACTTGGAGCACCTCGACAAGGGGATGAGCATCGTGGAGCCGATCATGGGCGTCGCTCACTGGAAGCCCTCCGTTGAGATCCGTCCCGAAGAGGTGACTGTCGAGTTCGCCCAGGGCCTTCCCGTGGCCCTCAACGGCCAGCCTTACGACTCTCTCTACAAGCTGTTCCTCGCGGCTAACCACATCGGGGGCCGCCATGGCCTTGGCATGAGTGATCAGATCGAGAACCGGGTCATCGACGCCAAGAGCCGGGGCATCTACGAGGCTCCTGGCATGGCGCTGCTCCATATCGTCTACGAGCGCCTCCTGTCCGCCATCCACAACGAGAACACCACGGACCTGTACTACACCCTGGGCCGCCGTCTAGGTCGCCTACTCTACGAGGGCAAGTGGTACGACCCGGAGGCTCTGATGCTTAAGGAGGCGCTGCTCCGCTGGGTGGCTCCCTCTATTACTGGCTCCGTCACTCTGGAACTCCGCCGCGGGGACGACTACACCCTGCTGGCCACCCGCGCCGAGTACATGAGCTATGACCCCTCCAAGCTCTCCATGGAGAAGGTCGCCTCCTCTTTTTCCCCAGAGGATCGCATCGGCGCCTTGGAAATGCAGAACCTCTCCGTTAGCGACAATCGTGCGCTGCTCCTTCACCACCTCGCCAGCACTCAGCGTCTTGCCGCTGTCCCCTCCGTCAGCGTCGACAAGCTCCTCGGAGAATGAGATGAGGCTGAAGGCGCTTGGGGGCGCAGCTTAGGGAAGCTCCCGGGCGCCCCCCTGGGGGAGGGCCTCGTACCGCCGACCGCAAGCGCAACACAGCGCTGGCGGGAGATCCACCCCGCAGGCACAGATGAGCCCGACGACGCGAGCAGGCTGGCCAACGACAAGGGCAAACGGGGGGACATCGCGGGTGACAACGGCACCGGCAGCCACGAGGGCGCCCTGACCCACAGTGATGCCGCAGAGAATCGTAGCGTTGGCACCGATGGAGGCACCACGACGCACAAGGGTGGGGAGGTAGAGCTCACGGGGGGTAGGGAAGGCGGCACGGGGTCGGCGGACGTTGGTGAAGACTGCGGAAGGGCCGACGAAGACATCTTCTTCGAGGGTAACTCCCTGGAACAGGTTAACGTGGTTCTGGATACGGCATCCGTCACCAATCACGACGCCTTTGGCGACAAAACAACCTTGACCAAGGACGCAGCGAGCGCCGATGCGAGCACCGGGCATGATATGAACGTGGCGCCAGACTACGGTATCTTCGCCGATGGAAGATCCTTCCTCGACAGAAGCGGAAGGGTGGATGATGGGGGGAGGCATAGCCCCTTGTAGCACTGGGAAGCGGGTTGGCTTGACAAAGGACAAGGGCTCCCTACCCTGCCCCCTTCCACGGACTCTCCCGCTAGATATTCTCTAGGAGATCCCCATGGCTACGAAGATTGCCATCAACGGTTTTGGTCGTATCGGTCGCTGCGTGCTACGTGCCCTGTTGGAACGGAACCTTGGCTCCAGCTTGGAGGTAGTCGCGATCAACGACCTGACGGAGCCCAAGACACTAGCGCACCTGCTACGGTACGACAGCGTCCATGGGAGCTTGGATGTAGATATCAAGGCAAGCGAGGGGTCGATAATGGTAGCAGGGCATGTCATCGAAGTGACCGCCCTGAAGGATCCGAAAGAGCTCCCCTGGAAACGCCTGGGGGTCGACGTGGTGCTTGAGTGTACAGGCCTTTTCACGGAGGGGTCGAAGGCGGCAGCTCATTTGGAAGCGGGGGCCTCGAAGGTAATCATCAGCGCCCCAGCCAAGAACCACGACAAGACGCTAGTGCTTGGGGTGAACCACGACGAGTACGATCCGGGGAAGCACCACATTGTATCCAACGGCTCATGCACCACCAACTGCCTGGCTCCCATAGCGAAGGTGATTCATGACACCTTCGGGGTGGAATACGGGCTAATGACCACGGTGCACAGCTACACCAACGACCAACACATCCTGGATTTGCCCCACCGCAAGGGAGATCTCCGGCGGGCGCGGGCGGCAGCGGTGAATATGATCCCAACCAGCACTGGTGCAGCGAAGGCGCTCAGCGAGGTGCTTCCAGCGCTCAAGGGCAAATTCGATGGGCAAGCAGTACGGGTACCGACCGTGGATGTATCGCTGGTCGATCTCACGGTACGTACTGAGCGAACGGTGACGAAGGATGCCTTGCATGCAGCGATGAAGATGGCAGCAGAGGGGCCCATGAAGGGGTATCTTCAATACACCGAGGAGGAGTTGGTTTCCGGAGATTACATTGGCAACCCTGCCTCGTCGATTTTCGATGCGACCATGACCCAGGTGCTTGGCGACCGATTTGCCAAGGTGTTTGCTTGGTACGACAACGAATGGGGTTTCTCCAACCGGATGCTAGATCTTGCCCTTCTTCTCGCCTCCAAGCGCTGATAGAGACGACGTGACCAGCCACCCTACAGGACTCCGCAGCATCCGCGATCTCGATTTGGCGCGCCACCGGGTATTGATCCGTGTCGACTTCGACATCCCTGTGAAGAAGGGGGTACCCATCGACGATACCCGGATCCGAGAGGCAATCCCAACAATTCGGTTGGCTATGGAGGCCGGGGCGCGTGTCATTCTCGCCGCCCACCGTGGCCCGTCTCGCTCGAAGCAGGCTCACCGTCTATCCCTAGAACCTCATGGGCTGCGCCTTGCTGAGCTTTCTGGCTATGAGGTGCACCTGCCTGAAGATTGCGTGGGCGACGCCCCCCGCAAAGTCATCCAAGATCTCCGTGATGGCCAGCTCTGCCTACTGGAGAACCTGGTTCTTCATCAGGGTGAAGAGCAGAACGACCCGAACTTTGCCCGGCAGCTTGCGGAGCTATGCGACCTCTATGTCAACGATGCCTTTGGCGTCTGCCCTCGGGCCTGGGCATCGATCCAAGCACTGCCCAGGCAGATGCGCCAGCGGGCCTGCGGGCTTCAACTGGAGAAAGAATTCGTATCTCTTGGGCGCATCCTGGATCCAGAACGACCCCTTGTAGCGTTGATAGGGGGGGGAAGGCTCGGCGATAAGCTACCCTTCCTTGAAGTGCTTCTGGACCGAGCGGACACCCTCCTTATCGGAGGTGCCATCGCCAATACCTTTCTCAAGGCCCGCCGGAAGAACCTGCAACTTGCTCATCTTGAGGAGGACAAGGTAGCCCTTGTCCAGAGCATCCTACATCGTGCCGAGAAGCGGAACATCACCGTGGTGCTACCAACGGACGTGGTCGTAGCTCGCAGCAGTGGAGAGGAAGAAGGAGAGCTGGTCCGGGTCGAAGATATCCCCCCTGGCAAGGTGGTTCTGGATATCGGCCCCGAGACTCGAAAGACCTTTGCTGCTCGTTTGGACCGAGCCCGCACCATTTACTGGAATGGCCCCGTAGGGGCCCACGAGGCCCCCCCCTTCGCCGCCGGAACGCAGGCGATGATCCAAGCGATCTGTCAAGCAGATGCCTTCTCGGTGGCAAGCGGTGGGGATACCCTGTCAGCTCTTGCCTCCGCGAGCGCCGAGCTCCGCAGGGGGTTCAACCATCTCTCCACCGCCGGAGGAGCGGTCCTCGATTTTCTCGCAGGCCGTAAGCTGCCCGGCATTGAGGCGCTTCGAACATGAATGCACAACGTCGCCCTCTTATCGCAGGCAATTGGAAGATGTTTCATGGCGGTCCTGGTGCTTGCGATCTGGCAGCCCAGATAGCTGCAGGCGTCGAAGATCTCGATCACATCGACGTGGTGATCTGCCCTCCCTTCACCGCTCTGGCGGCGGTGGCCGCGGAGCTGGAGGGGAGGAAAGTACAGCTAGGTGCCCAGAACCTCCATCCTCAAGCATCTGGCGCTTTTACCGGAGAGGTGAGCGGGCCCATGCTGGTCGAATGCGGGGCAAGGTGGGTGATTGTTGGCCACAGTGAACGACGACACCAGTACGGAGAGGGAGACGACCTGGTGGCAGCAAAGACCAAAGCGGCCCTGGACGTCGGCCTGCGGCCAATCATCTGTGTGGGGGAAACCCTGGCTGAGCGCACCGGAGGGCAAACTCTGGCGGTGGTGCAGCACCAGCTCGAGGCAGTGATGCCGATGCTGGAGCGCTCCCAGGGGCAGGCCGTGGTAGCTTATGAACCCGTGTGGGCCATCGGGACAGGGCACAACGCCACGACGGCACAAGCGCAGGAAGTGCATGCCATGATCCGAGCCCAGCTCAGACAGCTTTCCAGCCAGCTGGCAGAACGCACTCGTATCCTCTACGGTGGTAGCGTCAAGCCGGACAATGCAGCAGCTCTCCTAAGTTGCCCCGACGTTGACGGGGCCCTGGTCGGAGGCGCTAGCCTGGACCCCCACCAGTTTCTAGCCATTGCCAGAGCGGCTCAGCCGGCTTAGTACATCCCTCTGGCCCTTCAAGGGCTCTCGCCATGACCATTCTGCTTACCATCCTCCATGTCGTTGCCTCCCTGTTCCTGATCCTCGTGGTCCTGCTCCAGCAGGGCAAGAGCGGAGGGATGGGCGCCCTGGGCAGCGCTGCAGTGCAGCAGGTCTTTGGAGGAGGAGGCGCGGGCAACCTCCTCACCCGCCTCACCACCATTTTCGCTGTCATCTTCATGGGGACCAGCATGTCGTTGGCCTACCTTGCGTCTGCGGGAGACACCAAACTCAAGGCCAAGCCTGTTTCCGCTACGGCCCCCCTACCCACCTTCCCCCTGTCTACCCCGACTCCTAAGGCCCCTGACTCCTCTTCTGGGACAGCTTCCAATCCAACGAATTCGAGCCCTTCCTCTGAAACACCAGCCCCCTCCGGCATACCTTCCACCTCCCCTTGAGCCCATGCCCCTCGACCCGCCGCTGCTCCCCAACGAGCTGAACGCCTTGCTGGGGCGCGGCACTCGCTTCGAGGGCAAACTGTACTTTGAGGGAGCCACCCGCATCGATGGCATCTTCCGTGGTGAAATCCGTAGCGATGATGCTCTCGTGATTGGGGAAGGCGCTGATGTTGAGGGGCAGATCGATGTCGCTGCGGTCATTGTCCGAGGCGGTACGGTTCGCGCCGACATCCGGGCCCGTAAGAGCATTGAGTTGTTCGTCCCTGCTCGTGTCTGGGGCAACCTTCATGCCCCCGCGATCATGCTGGAGAAGGGCGTTCAGTTCGAGGGCTCCTGCCGGATGGCTCCTGTCGATGACCCTACCCAGGGGGGCCTTTCCTCACACCCGTCACCCTCCTCTGCCGACCTCGACCCTCCTCGCTGACCCCCCTCCGGCGTCCCTACCTCCGCCGGATCATGCTACTGTGCCTCTGATTCACATCCCCTCCCATGTGAACGAACGATACCATCCCCTTCTATTCCCCCTTCCCTCTCTCTCCTATGCAGGGCACACAACCTGCAGGCGGCTTCCACGACCCTGGTGCCCTTGACGTTTTAGGGGCATGTTTCCTCGAAAGGCCCTGCTCATGACGCTCCTCTCTCGCCGCCACTTCGCTGCAGCCACCTTCTGCTTGGGTCTTGCTTCCCTGCTGGTGCCTATGGCAGCGCTGGCTGAAAGCAACGACCCAGAGGCCCAGCGTCTTGCTCAGAAGCGCTCTGCGGAGCGTTACAATGTCGAAGTCCCCGGAGCTTCTCTCCGCGCTGGAGGTGCCGCCATCTGGGTCGACGCCCCCATGTTGGTGGTTCGCAAGGTGGTCACCGAATACAGCAAGTATGCCTCGTACATCCCTCGCTTCCAAAAGAGCAAGGTGATCGGAAAGAAAGACGGGAGGAGCGACGTTTACCTCCAAGTCCCCATCCTCAACGGCGCTGCCACGGTCTGGTCTCTCACCCGTGTCGAACCTCCTGTCAAAGATGGCGCGAACGGCGAACTCATCGAGGGCAAAATGCTCGAAGGCAATGTAAATGACCTTCGAAGCTGGTTCCGCCTCCGACCCGTCGATGATCACCATACGATACTCAAGCTTGAGCTCCTTATCTCCCTCAAACTTCCTCTTCCTGGCAAGGTTGTAACCCCTGAACTTGAGTTCGCCGCAGATCAGGCGGTCACCGCTATCCGTGATCGCGCCGAAGCACGTCACAAGCAGTCCTCCAAGGATGCCAGCGCCAAACGCTTACCTCAGCCCCTGGCTCCTCTTGGGTGCGCTCCTTGGCGCCGGTTGCCGTCCTTCCCCTTCTCCGTCCCCCGGACTCCAACTCACCTCTGCTGTCGCTTCCAGGGAAAGTGCTTCTGCGGCACCGTCCCCTCCCCCTCTTCCTTCTGCCCTCCCCTCCGTACCTCGCCCCCACCGCGGGGATGGGTGCTGGGGGGGGGAGCTCGCCCTCTCTCCCTCGGAACGTCTCCCCCAACTCGGCCAGCGCTGCGCCCAAGGCATGACTGCACAGCCCCCCCAGCAGCTCTTGCTCCGATCCGGTGAGCTTACCCTACCACTCCCTGCCTTGCCCTCAGGTAGCTGCCTTCGGGTGATCGGCACACATCCCAATCTTCTGGAGCTTGCCCTCCTTGATGCCCAAGACACCCTGATCGCCTCCGATACCGGGTTTGGTTTTGCCCTCCTCGATCCCGCCGGTCCGCTTTGCTTTCAGGGGATCGGAGGCTTCCGCCTTAGGCTCCGAGGTCAAGGGGAAGCATGGATCCAACTCTGGAGCGCTCCCCCCAGCTGATCGTCATAGGGATGGCACCTCCAGCCACCGGAGACGGGTTGGAGCCATCGGCGCTGCATCCACCGGAGACCCAGGCCTGGGCCCCAGCACCACCAGCACCAACCCCTTACCCGCTACCACCTGCTCGGGCGAAACCTTGCTCTCTGCCAGTGAGATCCCTGCGCTGAAGGTTGCAAGCTGGGCCCCACTGGTTGCGTCCCAAATTTGGTACTGAGTTGCCTCCTGGCTTACCCCAAAAAACTCTTGCACAAGGCCGGTTAGTGGAGGACGGGGGGCGATCTGCCCCAGTGCTACCGAACCCACCAGCGTCTTCGGTTGCTCGACCCCTGCCGGAAGCACCCGTATCGCCAGTGGGGGCATCGCCGCTGAACCATGCACTACCTGGACCCCCATCTGCCCATTCGGGGGGGCGATCCTCGAAAGCTCTACCAAAATCATCCCAGCGTTCCCTAGCTGAGGATCTACTCCGACCCCACAGGCACTCGAAATATCCGGTACTTGTACCCCTCCGATGCACCCTGTGGTCACCACAAGCCGGCTCCGAAGCGCCGTGGTCGCTCCAGGGGGGAGCACAGGAAGTGCCGTGACCCGTACCCCCATGGGAGGCTCCTGGATCAACGCTAGGCACCCCTTGGCTCCCAGCATCCCAAGATCTCCTGTCAAAGCAAACGCTCGAAACGCCTGGGTGACCGGATCAAAGGCTGGTGGAAAGGAAGGAGTCAGGAACTCTCCATAGGGCAGATCTCCGCTCTCAGGCTGGGGCTTTGTATCGATCCCCAAGGGAGCAGCACCGCTCCAGGGGAGGAAGCAAAAGCGTGCAGAGGAAACATCAGTAAAGCCGTTCATCCAGCGAAATTCTGGAGGACCATCCGGCTCGTCGACCAGGATCGGGGAAGCCCCGGCTTGCCCTGCGGTACCTCCTGCCCCGCCTGTTCCCGTCTCTCCTGCCTCGCCCCCCGGCACCCCCGCAGCACCCGCCACGACAGCCCCCCCCCCCCCCCCACACCCGCCGGCCCCCCCCCCCCCCCCGCCCGCCCCCCCCACACCCCCACCCCCCCACCCCCCCGGCCCGCCAGCGCCTGCCAACCCACCTGCCCCAGCAGCACCCGCGCGCCCCACAGGGTCGCCTTCCTGGGCTAGAGGGCTGGGCTGAGTTGCACAGGCAGCGACGATCCCGACACCAAGAGCAACAACAGCAAGGAGACGGAGCAGACGCATGGGGGGGTGGTAGCACAACCCCCTGGACCTCTGCCTCCTTTGTCTCCAGAGGAGGCTTCCGCAGCAGGACATCGCCGTCTATCTGGGGCGCGCTGCCTCCCTTGTCCCCAGGGAGGCTTCTTCTCGCTCCACGACGGTGCAATTCCATGCAAGGTTCGTGGCAGTGAGCTGCCCCCGTCTACCTCTTGTGAGCCCCTCCTTCCTCCGTCCAAACCAGGGACGTTTCCTTCTCGCCTGGTTCCTGCTGGCCTGCAGCGATGCGGCACCTCCCCCCCAGGGGATCGGCACCTCGGGCACCGGAGGGAGCGACCTCCACAGCAAGGGCGGCGCTAGCAACACCGGAGGGAGCGGTCCGGTAGGGGCAGGTGGCGCAAGCGGTGCGGGGGGAGGCAGTATTGCAGGGCAGGCCGGAGTCGTAGGCACCGGGGGCCACCCGTCAGGACAAGGGGGAAGCTCGGGGACTGAAGGAGGCGGAGCCGCGGGCAGCGCGGGACAGTCGTTGATTACAACATTTCGAGTGCATTACCCGACCAAGCCGGGGCAAACGATAACGATCCGGGGGGACGCAGGAGGTCTTAGCTGGAGCACTGGACTGCCTATGGAACTGGCAGGTTCTAATCTATGGATCTTCTCTACACATATGGTGCTCCATGATGTGGAGTGGAAGCCAATGCTGAACGACACGACCTGGGCGCGGGGTCCTAACTACCTGGCTCAAGCCGGGAGCACAGTAGATGTCTACCCACACTTCCAGGTGACAAGCGGTGTGGTGGGGATTTATAAGGAGAAATTCTCCTCGAAATACTTGGCAGAGAAGCGAGACATTTGGGCTTACCTACCACCGACGTACCTGGAAAATACGGAGGCCCGCTTCCCGGTGCTCTACATGCATGACGGGCAGAACCTCTTCGACAAAGCTCTGGCCTTCGGAGGCAACGAGTGGAAGGTCGATGAGGCGATGGATACAGCAGCGGAAAGTGGTGAAGCCCGGGAGGCGGTGGTGATCGGTGTAGGGAATACCTCCGCCCGCATCTACGAGTACACCCCCACACCGGATCCAGAGTACACTCCGAGTGGGGGCGGCGATAACTACCTGATGCTCCTCATGGAAGAGCTGAAGCCTCTGGTGGATGCAGAGCTTCGCACATTGCCCGATCCCTCCAACACAGCACTCATCGGCTCCTCCCTTGGTGGGCTGATCTCGTCGTACGGCGGTGTCCATCATCCTGAGGTCTTCGGCCTAATTGGAGCCCTCTCTCCCTCTGTTTGGTGGGATGGTAAGATGCTGCTGGGGCAAGTCGCCTCCATCCAGGGCAAGGAGCTCCGCGCCCTGCGTGTCTACGTCGATAGCGGCGACGCAGGACCTTCCCAGGACGGGTTGGCCAACACGAAGCTGCTTGCGGACCAGTATAGGGAGGTCGGCTACCAGGACGGTGTGAACTTCCTCTACATCGTTCAGGCCGGAGCTACCCACAGCGAAGTCTTCTGGGCCCAACGCTTCCCCACAGCCGCGGCGTTCCTCCTGGGGCCAAGACCGAACTCTGGCTCACAACCTTTTTGACCTTCTAGGGAGGGCTAGGTACGTTTGGACCGAGGATTCGAGCCATTTGGAGTCATCTGGATGCCCTCAGTCTCACCGCCACTTTGTCTGGGGAAGTCCGTGGATCCGACGGAAGGAGGAGACATGGGGGCGTTTCTTGAACCGAACTCTCGCCGACTTCGGCTTTTTCCTTTCGCTTTCCCCTTCTTCAGCACCGATAAATCCACCCCTTTTGCTAGCTTCCGCAGCTCTTCCAACCACCGCTTCTGTGGCATCCTCTCGTAGGGCTCGACCAGTTGCCGGGTGAACGAGGGGAAAGAGGACACCGCGGGAGTGTAGCGAGGTCAAGAAGATCCGCGAGGAGTGCGAAGAAAACATGGCCTCGCTACCC
>JANWXX010000330.1 GCA_025057345.1 Polyangiaceae bacterium
CTCCAAAGCATCCCCGGGAGCCTTCATCGTCTCGCGTACCGCAGCGACGAATTGGCGAAGCTCTAGCTTGCTGTAACCCAGGTCTGCTACTGTGGCAGCGCCCTGGTAACTCGAAAGATGGACAACCACCGCGGCGCACAGCCACAAAACGGCTGGGATTGAAGGGTCTGGCCGCCGCTCCATGAGATAGGAACTTTACATGCTTCTGAAGAACCCGCCAGCCTGCGGATGCGCTCGTCGTTGGATGTCGAGGCGCTTCAACCCCGAACCCGGACGATGGACTCCCAGTGGTCAGCGATTTCTTGAGCGGTCCATGGTTGGTTGTTGTCCTTGAACTTTCCCTCGGTTTCCACGACCTTGTAGGCGTACATCCGGGCTCCAGCCACCGCAAGGACGTAGCCGGTGCGCTCACCGCAGAGGGGCGACCCAAGGAAAAGGGCAGCTGGGGCGACGTGCTCAGGGGTAAGCGAGGAGTTGTTGTGGAACATGGGGAGGTCTTCAGTCATGCGGGTGCGAGCGATAGGAGCCAGCGCATTGACGGTGATGCGGTGCTTCTGGAGTTCGATCCCGGCGGTACGGGTGAGCCCGTAGATCCCTGCCTTGGCCGCAGCGTAGTTAGCTTGGCCGAAGTTCCCCAGCATCCCGGAGATGCTGGTAGTGTTGACAATACGGCCGCCCTCCCCCTGCCGGATCATCTGCCGTGCCGCAGCCTGGGTGCAGAGGAATGTCCCCTTGAGGTGGACTTCGAGCACTGCGTCCCAGTCCGCCTCAGCCAGCTTGAGCAAGGTTCTGTCCCGGAGGATCCCAGCGTTGTTGATCCAGGTGTCGATGCGCCCGAAAGCCTCCACCGCCGCCGCCACGATGGCCTGGGCGCCCTCTGCAGTCGTCACCGAGTCGTGGTTAGCCACCGCCTCACCCCCCAGCCCCCGGATCTCCTCCACGACCCTATCTGCCGGCGATGCTGACCTTCCCGTTCCATCCCGATCGACCCCTAGGTCGTTCACCACCACCCTCGCCCCCTCCTGGGCGAAGAGTAGCGCCTCCGCCCGCCCGATACCGCCGCCTGCCCCGGTGATCACCACCACCTTGCCGTCCATCAAACCCATGGATCGCTCCTCGCGTCGCCGGGCCTTGTAGCACAGTCCTCTCCCCTGATCGCCTACCTCCTGGGGAACCCTTCCTCCAGACAAACCCTTCGCAAGCAACTATCCCTCTGGAAGCCTGCTCACGTGCGCTCACCTTTCTTTGGTGTTCCTCCTTCCGTTCTGGCCATCCGTCGAGGAACATCGCCCCGTGACGACGACCACCACCGCCGAAGGCCCTGCGCCTGTGCCCCGGGAGCAGTACGAGACCCAAGAGGTATTCCTCATTGTTCACTGCGGGAAGAACTTCCTGTCCTCCCCTGTCGTGCTCCCTCTCGATCAGCTCCCCACGGAGCAAGAAAACAACCAGCCTGTGCGCCGTATCTTTGGCCGCTCGACTCTGGCTGCCCTCCAGCTCAACGACACCGATGTATCCCGGAGGCACTTCGCCCTGTGGCAACGAGGCGACCAGAACAGGAGCCAGATCTTCCTTGAGGATCTCGGCTCCAGGAACGGAACCTACGTCGATGGGGATCCGCTCCCTTTCTCCCCCCAAAATGCCCCCCATCAGCTCCAGGATGACCTGAGAAGAAATGCAAACGTGAACCGAGCCGAGGTCAGGGACGGCGCCAGGATCCGCTGTGGAAATACGATCCTGATCTTCCGCCGAAACTTCCCCAAGAATGGTCAGGCGGAAGCTCCTCTGGTGGTGTCTGGAGGGGAGATCGTGAGCCCCTTCGGGCTTCGTCGTCTCCGCCAGGAATTGGCCATCATGGAACAACACTACCAAGGCTCTCGCAAGCTGGGTCAGCTTAACCTGCTGCTCCAGGCGGAGACTGGCAGTGGGAAGGAGCTTCTCGCGCGTTACGTGGCCCACCGGCTCGGTCGAGATCAACCGTTCGTGGCAACCAACATCCGGGCCATCGCCCCCACGCTCCTCTCCGCGGAACTGTTTGGAATCGAGAACCTGCAAGGAGCACAACCTACCCGGGGACTGGTGGGCGCGAGCCATGGAGGGACGCTCTTCCTCGATGAGATTCACCTCCTCGATCCTAGCGTTCAGGGGAGCCTCCTCCGGTTCCTAGAAGAGCACCGCGACTACCAGCGGGTGGGGAGCACCCGTACCCTCCACGGAGATGTTCTCGTGATCACTGCCACGAGCCAGGACCTCCGAAAATTCGTCGGGGACGACCTCCGCTCTCGCCTGGAGTACGTCAAGCTGAAGATTCCACCTCTGCGCGAGCGGGTCGAAGATATCCCGGAGCTGAGCAAGGCCTTCCTGATCCACCGTGGGATCTCCGTGAATCAGCTCACCACCATGCCCGTAGAGGTGGAGCTGATGGAAGCCCTCCTGCTCCATCCATGGCGCGAGGGAAACGCTCGGGAGCTACGAAACATGCTGGAGAGGCTGCTTCAGAAATCGGGGCGCCCGGAGCTTCGCCGCTGGGCGTGGAACCAGATCAAGAACGAGCAGGTGCAGGAGCAGACCGCTCCCACGAGCTTGACCATCCCCGGGATCCTCCGGGCCCTCGAGGAAACCAGGCAACCACGCGGCTACAACTACAGCGAGGCCGCCAAAGTGCTCGCCATGGACGACACTACCCTCAGACGCTGGCTCGGGAGGATCCCGTTACCTTCCCCCCTGAGAAACGCTCTACCTCGCGAGCAACCCCGAGGCTCCGCAGAGCATCACGCGCGGTTCCTGGTAGACCGGATCCCCCTAATTTTCCCTTCCATTGGCCTGGCACGGTGCTCGCCCTTCTTGAGGTCAGGAGCGAGATCGCTCGACGAGGAAGGCATGAAGAACATCTGGGTTTTGCTCGTAGGTGCGCAAGCAATCGTCGCTTGCACCACGGTTCAGGTGCCGGGAGGAGGCCAGGGTGGCTCCCCTCCGGGCGAAGGTGGCAGCCAGGGAGGCGGCCAGGGCGGTAGCGTGGCAGCGGGGTCTGGAGGTTCCGGAGTCGCAGGCACCGGGTCTGGTGCTGCGGGAGAGAGCCCCACCGGAGCCGGTGGTGGATCACAGGGCGGCTCGGGCAATGCAGGGGCCAGTGGAGGGACGGGAGGAAGCAGCGGTTCGGGAGGGAACCTCCAAGGAGGCACAGGAGGACAAAGTGCGGGAGGTTCCGGGGGCAAGGCAGGGGCCGGTGGAGGGGTCGAGGAGCCACCGGAAGGGCCTTGTGGGAAGGTACCCGAGGAGGGGATCTGTCTCGACAAGAGCACGCTCCAGCGATGTTTGGTGCTCACAGGGCAGGGAAAACCTCAGCTCGTCACCCAGACCTGTCCCTTTCCGAAGGTCTGTACCAACATCGGAGGAGAAGCGAAGTGCTTCCTGGAGCCTTCGCTCTGCGAACCAGGGTCTTCCAAATGCCTCTCGCCGAACACCCAGGGTATCTGCAACGATGCGGGGCAGTACATTTCCTCCCCGTGCCCGGGCTGCAAGGACTCCGCCATCGGACCCACCTGCCAGACCACCAGCACGACCAAGCTCAGCGGTGCTCTCGACTACGAGGTACGCGCTCCCAACGAGCAGTTCAACGACTGGGGAAGCACGAAGTACCTAGCTCATGCGCAGGGGCTCCTCGCGGTGAGCTGGCACAAGAAGGGGAACAGCTACGAGGCATTGGACTCGACCCTCCTGGATTCCAAGGGAGGGTACTCGATCCAGATCGCCAGCCCTCCCGATCCGGACGATATCATCGTATTCTACGCCGTGAGACCCTCGTCCGATGGCAAGTCGGCAAGCTTCGCCGTGGCCAAACCCATGGTGAGCAACGGGGAGCAGGATGCGGTAACCTTCCTGCAGAAGGGGCAAGGCGATGACCTCTGGTCCTGGAGTGCCTACGTACAAGATGTGCTCCAGAGCCCGGGAGGGAAGCTCACCATCACCGAGGACATCGGCAGCGGAGCAGTCTACCTCTTCGATTACCTGCGCTACGCCCACGAGTACACCGAGTACCTCACAGGAAAGCCCGGGAAATCCCTGGTGGCGTGGATCCGTCCCAACACCTCCTGGAGCTGCGGTGCCTGTTACCTGGGCCAGGAGACGAGAAGCATGTACGGTCTCGTCTTCGAATCGCAGATTCTGATCCCGGCGACCAAGCAGGACGAAAGTTACTGGTCCGCCCCGGTGCATGCTCACGAGCTGGGGCACTGGGTCATGGATAGCTACGGAACACCCCCTGGAGAAGGAGGCCCGCATACGCTCAATTGCCCAACCTATCCTGGCCAGGCGTGGTCCGAAGGGTGGGCCACTGGATTCTCCAGCCTGGCTCGGGCGAGTTCGATCTACTACGACAAACAGCAGGGAAGCTTCTTCTGGTTGGACATCGCGCCTACCAGCACTTTCTCGGGGTCGATGTGGCCCAAACCGAGCAAGGAGGGAGGGCTCTACCAGCAGATGGCAGAGAACGAGGTTGCTGGGATCCTCTGGAGCCTTGCCGTCAAGCCCGTACAAGCGGACGAATACCTGGGGACCAGCAAGTTCCTCCTGGATGCGCTGCGCTCCAGCCGGATGAACCAAGCTCCGTTCCTCCGGGGTTACCAGCAGCATCGATGGGATATCGTCCCCGGGAGCTGCCAGAAAATCAACGTTTTCACTTACGCAAACACCGCTCCCATGCTGGCGGATTACCTGGATGCGCTGGCTTGCAGCGGTGTCTCTCCTTCTGCGATCTCCAATGCATTGAAGGCAGGACAACCTCCTGGCTTCGGCTATCCCTACAACCCCACCGCACCGCTCTGCCTATGAATTCAAGGAAACTTCCCATGCGTATCCGATCTCTTGCCCTGTACATCCCTATTCTCCTCCTGCTCAATGCTTGCAACGGGACCCGAACCCCTAGCCAACAACCTTGCCCTACCAAGGTGGCGATCGCACCGGAGCCCGTCCACCACAACCCCTCGCCCCCGGTGATCGTGAAGGTCCGTGGGCCTGACAAAGTGAGCCCGGGAGAAAGGTTTTCCCTGGAGGTCGACATTGAGGTCAAGCCAACCAGCGAGCCCCTTTCGCTGCGGGTTCGACTCCCTGCGGGGGTTACGCTCGTCGATGGTGTGACGGAGGAAACCCTTGCGGCTAGCCCCCGGATTCTCCGGACACTCCAGCTCCAGATCGGGGAGATTCCCAAGGAAGATCTCCATGTGGAAGTGGTCCAACGAGGGCCCAATTGGGGTGCCCGTGCCACCGCCAGCTATCGTTTTGGCAGGCCCGAACCTACCCTCCCTCAGGCAGATGCCCTCGGTGTTCGACGCCCTGGGATTCCAGGGGCCGCCATCCCGATCACACCTCGCTGAGCCACTCCTCCCTGCCCTCTCCTCATCCCTTGAAAGCAGCGAGAGCAACGCGGACGAGGCCTCCCCAGGAGGGAGATACCTCGTAGTGGGTGAGGTTGCGTCCCAGGGCGGCGAGGTTCTTGTGGTCCGCGAACCAGGCGGGGGTGGGCTTGATGACGAAGGGGGCGCGGACGACAGATTTCTGGGGGTGGTCGAGGAGATAAGTGTTGTGGACGACACCGGTGCCGGATTGGATATCCTGGGGGGTATGGCCGGGGAAAGCGCCCCAGGTGGTGACCACCAAGCCATAGATGACGCCGGGCCAGACGTTGAGGCCAATCCCTCCGTAGCGTAGGTCAGCGAGGGCGCGCTCTACAGCGTCGGAGTGGGCCTGCTGGGTACGGGGGTCGACCAGGAGGGTACAGGAGAGGGTGCCCCAGCAGACCTCATTGGCGAAGGGAACTGCCTTTGCGAGGAAGTCGTCGGCGCTGGTGGCGTTGAGT
>JANWXX010000331.1 GCA_025057345.1 Polyangiaceae bacterium
AGTAGCCCGAGGCTGCTCCAGGCGATCAGCGAAATCATTCGGAACTTGGACTGGGCGACCTTCAAGATCCTGCTGCCAGATCTCCGACGCGCTTTTACACAGTTCATTCCGACGGAGATTGACCAAATCTCGGTCAAGGTAAGCGAGGAGATGGGACTGAGCCAGGCGCACTCCCGGGACGAGCCGATCCCCGAGGCGCTGGCTCGCCTAGGTGCTGCTGCTGACGACAAGGTAGCACGGGTGCTAGCCGATTGGTTCTGAGGTGGAGCAAGCGGCGACGATGAGCAACGAGGGGATGAGGAACGAAGAACTCAGGCTTGATGCAGACCAGGTCGAGCAGGCGATGCGATGGAGGCTGATCCTGGGTCGGTTCTCCGATGATCAGCTCGGCTTCGGTCACCTCCAGCAGCGGGCGATGCCAGGGACACTGGACGGGGTGCAAGGCCTCGGAGGTCTCTTCGCCGAAGCACAGCAGATGGATGTGCCCCTGGAGTACGTCTACGATCGGGAGTACGCAGCTCGGGCCCATCGTCAGGCCGGCGGAGGGGACTCCCGGGGGCTGTCGGTGCCGATGTGGTTGAACCGAGTACGCAGCCTTTTCCCAGAGGAGGCGGTACACATTCTAGAGAACGATGCGCTCACCCGCTATGGGATGACCGAGCTAATCACTGACCCAGAGATTCTACGCCGAGCACAGCCTTCGGAGGAGCTTCTCAAGGCGATCCTCCAGTTCAAGCACCGGATGCATGGCCCAGTGCTGGAGGCGGCGCGGGATGTGGTCAAGGCAGTGGTCGCCCAGCTCGCCGACAAGATTAAGAGCGAGTGCTACTCGGCGCTCCACGGCGTCCTCGAACCGGAACAGCGCCCACCTAGGCCCACCTTCCGCAATACCGACTGGAAGCGCACCATCCAGCGAAACCTGAAGAACTACGACCGGCAAGGGGACCGGTTGATCATTGACCGCGTGTTTTACAAGCATCGACAAAAGTACAAGAGCCCCTGGCACATCATCATCGCCGTCGATCAGTCCGGTAGCATGACTGACAGCTTGATCCACAGTTCGGTCATGGCGGCGATCTTCGCCAGCCTACCCTCCGTGGAAGTGAGTCTGGTGCTCTGGGATACGCGCTACGTAGATGTTTCGCGGCACGTTTCCGACCCACTGGAGGTACTGATGAGCTGCCAGCTCGGCGGCGGAACCGACATGTGGCCCGCGATGCAGTATTGCGCGGGTCTTATCCGAAACCCACAGCGCACCATCTTTGTGCTGTTGAGCGACTGGTACATCTTCGACAAACAGCAGCAATGTTTGGCCATGGCTCAGAAGCTTCGAGAAGACGGAGTTATGGGCGTGGGGCTCTCAGCTCTCGATAGCCAGTGTAAGCCAATCTATGATGAAGCCTTTGCCAAGCAGCTCGCCGGCTGTGGCTGGTTTGTCGCGGCTCTCACTCCGAAGAAACTCGCCGAACACATCGGCAAGATCGTCGCCTGAGGTTCCATGGCAACTAAGCGCACACCCAAGCCAATCAAGACAGTTCCTGCTGCTGAAGAACCCGCTCCTGAGGAACCCTCCGCCGAGGTTGAGCTGAACAAGGCTGAGCGGGCCAAGTTGGAGCGGATGGGTGAAGCCTTCCACAAGATTGATCGGCTCCTCTTTCGGCTGGCACAGCAGGGGCTCCAGCGAATGAGCCGTTCCAGTTCGGACGAGCTGAGGGCTTTGGAGCAGATTGCCCACAATGCAGCTCTCATCTCCATTGAGCGCCAAATCGAGACACTCGCAACCCATGTGCAGCGCTATCTCGATAAGGATCCCCTCTTCCGTATGGAAGATTACATGGCCACCATCAACAAGGTGTGGCTTTTGACTGCAATGGCCCGCAAGCGCCACGCCGCCGGCCAGACCCCAGAGCAAATGATGGATGTGATCGGGGAGGCACGTCGTAGCTACACCGAGCTGGCTGACCCTCTGGTCGTGCAACCCCTAGGAGCCATCGGCTGGGTTTCGGACACCGACTTCGTGGGGATCACTGTCTACTTCTTCGTTAAGGATAGACCTGGAGTCATCTACCAGGCATCGAACTGTAAGCCCTGCGCCTACTTTGGCCGCGATCCCCAGCGACTACTCCACGAGCCTATCAGCGAATACGTCCATCATTCGATCTTTGACATGGCCCATGGAGCTTACGAGTTCCGTCGGGCCAAGGTGTCTTCTGACGGCAGGATGAGCCTCCACAAAGACATGCTTGTCGTGAAGGCCCCCTACCTGGGTGCCCGTGCTTACCAGAGCATCGCCGTGCGCAACTGGGTCGAGCTGGTGGAGCGCCTCCGCAGCAGCGAGCTTCACCCAGTTGGCGGCGGAGAGGCTACCCTAGTTTACATTGAGCCTTCTCTCTATGGAAACCTAAAGATTGATGAGAAACATGCCCGCGCCACTGTCGAAGTGCTGGATGCTCGCGCTGCCGTTCTGCACGTCGAAGTGCCTCTCCGCCAGGAGAATAACCTACTGGTCGATAACTTGGAACGCCTCCTTGGCAAGAGAGACAATGCTGGCCACTCGCCCACGGCTCAGAAGCGCCGGGTGGTCAAGTCAGCCGGCCCGCCCCTCAAGACACCTACCGCTCTTTTCGGCCGCGCCACCGTCAATGAGGGCCGCTTGAAGCTCTTCCCCATAACCGCACTCTACAATACGGCTTTGGTCCACCGCCACGATCGTCGCGTTAACGAGCTTCACCTGACCCTCGAAGATGTCTCCGAATACTCCTTGAGCGAGAACTGATCATGGCGGAACACCTAACTTTCCTGGAGGCGACCCTTTCGGCCCAGACCGCCGAGGCCGAGGCCCTTCGCTCCGCAGCCCGCGAGCAGCCTCCTACCGAGCAGGACATGGCCCAGGCGCTTCCCAGCATGCGCCTGGTCGACCTGTTTCTCTCCGATCTCAACGAGTCTCTCCGCCAGATCTTCGTTGCTGGTCTCTCCTTCCCCGATCCGGAGCTGCCCGCCGCTCTCGCCGAGCTCCAGGAGCGAGCCCGCGCCCTCCGCGTCGCCACCGCCTTCGAGCGCATCGGAAGGCTCCAGGCTTGGCTCCGGGCCATCCTCGCCGAACCCAACCTGGACGCTCGCATCCCCCTTGCCTCCTCCGCCTGGGATGAAACGCAACGGCTGCTGGCCTGGGCACGGCTTTACAAGATTGAGCACGACCTCCGCGTCGTCCAGGCCCGGATGGCCGCCGAGGCCCAGGGGCTCAAGATCGACACCGAGCCCACCTTCCCGACCTGCTCCATCTCTCTGTGGCCCGTTGGCGTCGACCTCGCCCCCAGTGGCAAGTTCCTAGTCCACGGGATTGCCATCGATTCAGGGAAGCCAGCGGTGCTTGTCGATCACTTGGCTGAATACAACCGTGAGTCCCCCTTCGAGCGGCACGCGATCAGCAGGATGTTCCAGGATGCTATCGAGATCCCCCGGCTGCTCCGCTCCCTCATCCGCCTGGAAGATCACCCTTACTCGGAGAAAGACGGCGTCCTCTATTTCCGTCCAGCCTTCCGCACTACCCCAAAACTCTTGCCACTGAGCGACACCTTCCGCCCACCGAAGCTGCCGACGCTCACCGTAGGGCTCGGGGTGCAGATCCCCTCCGGTCCTTTCCTCCTGGACGTCGCGGTCTCCTGGTCCAGCGGACGCCTCCACATGGGCTCGCTCCGGGGAGAGATCCCCATCCGGATGACCCCTCTGCTCCGCTTCAACCTCGCCAAGCTCCTGGTCCGCGAGGGCCTCTGTCGCGATGAACTCCAGGCCTGCTTCCAGGCCAAAGAAGATGAGATTGAGCTGCTCCACGTCACCACCGCCCTCGACGGGCGTGTGTACCCTACCTGCGACCCCACCGTGTTCCGTATCGGTCGGGAGGTGCTCCAGGCCCGATCCAACCGGGTGCAGAGCCCGGGGGAGTCTGTCGCAGCGCTGTTCTTGCAGGTGGCCACGCATGTCCTTGGCCACGGCAAGCCTGAGCGTATTGCAGAGCTTCGTCATCAGGTGCTTGAGTGCAAACCGTCGGGGGTTGAGGAGCGCTACCGTCTCGCTCTCGCTCGCATGCTCCTTGGTGTCACACTTGATCCTAACCAAGAGCGCCCGTTCCTTCAGGATGCCCTGGTGGTGCTGCTCCGAACGGCAGGCACGCCGGTGGATCTCCCCCGGCTAAGCCGAGTGCTGGGCTTCCCGCTGGCCAAGACCTCTGCAACCGACCTCCGGTATATCGACGGTGCTTTCGCTTATCGCGTTCTTTGGCTCATGATTCAAAGTAACCTAGTGGACGAGTTCCGTCCCCTACTGGAGCAGCTCTACGAGGGTGCCTACAAGGGCGAACTCCAAGAGCCTAGCGTGGGGGACGTGTGCACCCGAGCCCTGCTGATGGCGCTGCTGGCCCAGCCTAGGGTGGGCCCCACGGCAAGGCACGGCGAAGGGGAGGAAGAAGACCTCGACGACGAGGAGGACACGGAAGACAAGGTTGTGCTGGATCGGGGGCTGGAGGGGTGGGGAAAGGCGCGGGATTTCCTCCAGGCACACCTGGCGGATCTAGCCCCCCGGAAGTCCACGACGAAGACGCGCCCTCTGCCGGAGCTGATCGAGCTGCTCCAGCTCGGGGATACACGGGCCTTCCTTCACGGGGAGGACAGACTGGGGAGGACGGTGGCGCCGCTAAAAATTCCGGCGGAGAAGCTGCGCCATGCCTGCGTGGAGGCGTTGCTGGCGTGGTGCTCGTCGGTGGACGGTGAGCGTCCTCGCTGGCAGGAAGCAGCGGAGGCTGCAGATGCGCTGCTGGTGATCGTCGCAGCGGGATACGAGGGGTTCTTTCTCGCGTGAGGAGGTCCGCTCTGGAACCAGGTGCTACTTCTTGGCGATGTAGTTCAGCGTGATCCCCATGAAGAGGGCATTCTGGGCGAAGGGGAGCACAGAGAGCGTCTCCGTCGCGTTGACCCCGAAGGTGGTATAGAACCGGAAGCCAATGTCAGGAAGGTAGACCATCGCATCGATCTGCGCTCTTGGCTTCATCCCTCCAGGGACAGTGTAGTAATAAAGCTCTGGCAGGTTGATCACCCCCAGGGTGAGCCTCGCACCGCCGAGGATATCCTTCCCCGCCTGCTGGAGCAGATACCGCTCGGGGAGGAAGTCGAGGGTGTGGAGCACCAGGGAAGCTTCGTAGAGCTGAGGCTTCGGATCGATGGCATACGACAGCCGGACGTCCACGTAATCTCCTGCGCCGTACCGGTCCAGGTTCAGTGTCCGAAGAAGGATATCTTTCGCGATAGGGTTGGACGGTGCCTCTCCCTGCTGACTCTCCGGTGCCTTACCATCGAAGTTAATGGGGGATTTCAAGAAGATATTCTGGCGGAAATAGGGAGAGATATAACCGATTTTTTTCTCCAACTCCTTGCCAAGCAACCAGTCAAACTGGCTGATCCCGGCGTTGAGGTAGGGGAAACGGTCGGGGGAGAATCCCTCGCTGATCAACGAGGTTGCAAAGAGGCGTACGTGGTGCTCAGTGAGGTTGGTGAAGAACCCTTGGGATGCCAGGTAACCGACCCCGACGGCCCCCACCGAATCGTGCTTCAAGCTAGCTCCCAGGATTAGGTCCGTGGTGAGGAGGCCGTCGAAGAAGCTCCGCTTGATCGGGGCGATGAGGGAGGCTCCCCATCCGAGGAACCCCCCGAACGCCAGACCAGCCCGCTCGTGGTTCTTTCTCCCCGCGGACCAGAGGGTACCGCTGCCGGCGGCGAAGAAGGAGAACGGCCCCTTGGAGAAGGCGAAGCCGACCGTCGAGTTGG
>JANWXX010000332.1 GCA_025057345.1 Polyangiaceae bacterium
TGACGAGAAATCGGCTCATGGCTGCACCAGGTTGAAGACCCGCTGGAAGGTGATGAGCAAGGAGGGATCATTGGTCTTGATAGTGCCTGAGAAGAACTCGGGAGGAGAGGGGGTATAACCCTCGCGGACGATGCGAGAGAACATCTCCACATTGGTCTTGAGTACGCAATCTGCGTTCCCACCGAGGGGTTTACCGTTGGCCACCTTGCAGTCGCTCGGGCTAACTTGGACAGTCCACTTGGCCTCTGCATCCTCACCCAGGGAGAAGTAGTAGCTGATGGGCTTATCCAGAACGCCAGGTTGAAAGCGCTTTTCCAGCTCTTCGAATAGGAGTACAACCGGGTGTTTGCGGGGGGCATCGTCGAAGTCGGTGGGCTGGGCGGAGCGCAGGTCGAGGGCACCACCGTCGCGAAGTGCTTCGACAGCACGCTGAGCGATAAGAGCCACCCGGCGTGCTGCCTGAGCCGGCTTCATTCCGGCGGTGAGGCGCCGGAGCTGATCGATCTCCAGAGGGGGGCCGATGCGGGCCAGCAGATCCCGCTTCGTCGGGATCTTCGACTTCTTCGGCATCGCCTCATAGGTACCCCCGAGATACATCGGCAAGATGTCGATGTCATGACGGAGGGCGAGGTGACCCACTGCACCCTTGAATTCGTGGATTTGTCCGTCAGGGCTCCTGGTACCCTCGGGGAAGATGAGGATGGTCTTCCCCTGCTCGAGGAGTTGTCCTACTTCCCGTAGGGTTTCGCGTAGGTTGCCTCCCCGGTCCAGCGGTGCAAGATTGGTGAAATTCTCTACCACCACACGGCGCACCTCGCTCGACTCGAAGAAGTAGTCTCGGGCGGCAAGCGCCACGAGTTCTCGACCGTAGCTCCCCAAGGCATACTTGGCCAGCCCCATGTCCAGGTGGCTCGCGTGGTTAGCGACTACCAAGGTGTTCCGGTTGTGGGGGATGAAGCTCCGACCGATCACCCGAGTGTTCATCACGTCGCTGTAGAACCTCTGCTGGAGCAGGGCGATGGCTGCTTTCGCGGTGGTCCGTACCGCCTCCGGGAGCACCACGGACGCCTTCTCGTCGTCATCCTTCTCTCGGAGGATTTTGTGGGGAGTTACCTCCACGTCCAGGGCCTGCTCCAGCTCAGCAACCGTACCCGAGGTGGCCACCGCGGAAGCCACCTTGCGCCCGGGTAGCGCTGCCTCTAGGGAGGCTACCAACTCCATGCTCATGAGTGAGTCTAGGCCGAGATCCTCCCGAAGCTTGAGCCCACCGTGGATCTCCGCCTCGCTTCTGCGGGCAATAGCTGCCACCGCTGCCCGCACGGCAGAGCTACTTCTCTTGCCCTGCTCTCCGGGGTGAGGTGCGGAAGCTGCCACAAGCCGCTCTACCAACGCCCGCACTTCGTTGCGTTTCACTTTCCGTGTGGAGGTTCGGGGGAGCTTCTCGTCGTGGAGTAGCACTACGGGGGGTTGGAGAGCAGTTGGCAGTTTGGCGATGGCTGCCCGGAGGTTCTTGCTGGCACGTTCCCGGGCTGCCAGGAAGTCTTCCATGGAGGGTGGGTTCTCTCCCCGATCGGTGGGACGTTCGGGGACCGCTAGGCAGGCTGCCCGCTCACCTCCACGAGGGTCGGTGATTCCCAGAACGCAAAGCTCCGTGATGCCCTCGATATCACCCAGCATCCGTTCCACATCGTCGGGGTAGATGTTCTCGCCGTTGGCGCCGACGATGACATCCTTGCTCCGGCCGACGAGAGTGAGGCGGCCCTTGTGATCAATCTTGCCGAGATCTCCCGTATGGAGCCACCCATCCGCATCGAGGGTGCGTGCGGTAGCCTCTGGGTTGTCCGCATAGCCCACCATCACGTTTGGGCCGCGAGCCAGAACCTCACCCACCCCGTTTGCATCTGGCGAAGCGATCTTGATCTCAACGCCAGGGATAGGCTTGCCTACATTCCCCGTTGGGGCACCCGGGGCGGCCTTGGCTACTGTGAGCACTGGGGCCGCTTCGGTGAGGCCATAGCCCTCCGCCAGCGGGAGCCCTAGCCCCTCAAAGAGCTTCGCAGTGTCTGGCGGCAGAGCTGCACCTCCGGAGATGAGGTAACGAAGGTTACCTCCGAAGGCCTGGTGGACTCGGCCAAAGAGAGCACGACCTACGTTAAGGCCGAGCTTCTCTCCCAGCATCCGGTTGAGGGAGAGTGCCATGTCGAAGGTAGCTTCGGCAGCGGAACCAAGCTCCCGAACCTCTCCGCTGATTCGTCGCTCTAGGAGCTGCCAGAGTGCTGGGACACCTACCATGGCCGTCACCCGGGACTCACGCATCGCCGTTGAGAGCCGCTCCGCAGAGAGTTCGTCCAGATAAATCACCCTGGCCCCTCGGGAGAACGGAAGGAGGAACCCGCAGGAGAACTCGAAAGTGTGGTGCAGCGGCAACACTGAGAGCACCCGATCGCCACTGGTCAGCGGGAAAATAGGAGCCAACGCTGCCAGCATGGCGCAGAAATTCTTGTGCGTCAGCATGACGCCCTTGGGCGTACCAGTGGTGCCGCTTGTGTAGATGATGCTGGCTAGCTCGTCGCCAGTAAAGGATGGTCGTGGAGGAGGAGGAGGGGCATCAAGGGGGTTGCAAACTTCGTGAAGATCGAGGTGCCTGACATTCGGGGCGAGAGCCAGCGCTTGTTGACCGGATTTCTCCAAGAAAGACGGGTCACAGATGAGCACGGACGCGCCGGAGGCCCGGAGCAGATTGGCCGTAGAACTCGCTTCCAGCGCTGCATCGACGGGGACGGCGGTCGCCCCCGAGCGGAGAATGCCAAAGTAGGCGATGGGCCAGTCCGGGTGGTTGTGGGCGCCTAGCATTACTCGGCTCCCCTGACCCACACCAAGGGCTGCAAGGCGTCCAGCCACAGCCTCAGCCCGAGTCAGCACATCCCGGTAGGTAATGCGAGTGAAGCCATCCTCTTGGAAACGTTGGAAGGCCACGGCTAGATCATGGCGTTCCGCCATCTCCTCTGCGAGGCAGAGGAGATCCTCGTAGGCGCGGAGCGGTTTTTGGGGTCGCTCCAGCTTCGCGTCGATCTCGGGCCAAACCCACTTCTCCAATCCTGGGATCTGCACCTCCAGAAGGTACTGACGCCACTCGATCTGCTCGGGCGTCCAGTTGATGAGGGCTCGTTCTCGCTCATCAAGTCGTGCGCAAGAATGACGTATGTTCGCAGAGACGAAGTAGTATTCGGTCTCTGCCATGAATGGGATGTAGAGCGCCCAAATCTCTCCGTTGCGCCGGGCAATCTTGGCATAGGAGGAGAGCAGATCAGCTACCGGCTTGGTCACCGCTGCTGCTGGACCGATTCCGGCTTTCTTCACGAGCTTGGCAACCCCTTCCGCTGCATCAGCGATGGCGGGTGCTCCGTAGCGGTAGAACTCGGGGACAGTCACCGGCGTTGGTTCCACATGGGCGGCGATGTAGTTCCAAATGGGGTTGCCCTTGCCCTTGGCAAGGAAGTGGCGCCGCTTGTAGAGACCACTGAGCTCAATGAGGCGGAACATGGTCAACGGGTTCGTGTCGCTGCTACCTAGGTGGTAGACCAGCTTGTGCGTCCCTTCGAGGAGCTCGGCCAGCGCCACAATCATTCCGCCAGCGACCATATCGACGGGGATCACATCGAGAACTGTCCGTTCGTTGGTGGGTACTTGGAGGTGGCCGCGCATGATCAGGTAGATCAGGGGCCCCATGGTGTTGATTCCCTCATTCCAGGAAGGGAAGGGGAACTTGATCGAACTCTCGATGACCGTCGGTCGTATCAGAGTGCAACGAAGCCCGGATGCCACCAGGATCTGCTCGCCAATGCTCTTGGTGTAGGTGTAGATGTTGGTCCAGCCCCAGTGGCTCGCTCGCTCCTTGCCGGCTTCCACGAGCCGCTCTTCCTCGAAGCGACGCCGTACCCTATCCAGCTCCTCCGCCAGTGCTTTGCCATGGGTCGGCTCTCCTTTCTCTTGCAGCTTGCGCCTTGCTTGATCCAGGAAGTAGCTCTGGCGGTAAGCGTCATTAGCTCGGTGACGCACTTGGTTAACAATGTCTAGGCATTCGTCGATCTCCCGCTCCGGTGACCAGTGGACCGCCTCCAGCTCGCTCATCTTGGGGAAGGGTCGATCCAGAGGGTTCTCCTCGTCGATCTGTCCGTTGCGATAGCCAGCCACATAGGCCGTACTGGTGTGGAGCAGGGGGATATCCCCCAAGGCTTTCGCAAGGTCGACCAGATTCTTCACGCCGAAGGCGTTGGCCAGTAGCGCCTCGTCGAGGGGTGGATGAAAGTCGACGACGCCAGCGACATTGACCACTGCGTCGACCTGGCCCTTCCACCGTTGGATCATCTTCTCGGAGCACCCGCAGAAAGCCCGTGAGACGTCTGCGTCGACCACTTCGACTTTCTCCCGCAGAAAATTCTCGTAGTTGCCGCGAGTAGCCTCCCGCAGAGGGTCGAAGGTGACGCTGGAAGCAATGTTTGCCCAGAAGCGGGCCTCGCTGCTAGCACCCTTCTTGGAGCGAACCACCAGGTAAATCTTCCCTATGTCGGGGAAGTAGGTGAGCAACATCGACAGCCATACCTTGCCCAGAAACCCGGTGCCGCCGACAACGAATAGCCTGGCACCGGAGAGGGTATGGGCCAGGCTCAGAGGCTTAGGATCGCTCATCACGCCTCCTTGGCGGCTCCATTGGCTGCTGGCGCGGAGGCGGGGGGGGGTGTAGGGGGCTTGGCAGGTTCGGTCCTTGTGGGTGGCAGGCTCACGTCAGCCATGACAATGGGGGGGATCTTGAGCAACGTGATCTCTGGCGACGAGGGGGCGGTGTCCCTGGCCATTCGTAGCGCTTCAGCCATCGTGGGGGCGGTTTCGTAGCCCAGCAACTTCGGGATGTACTCGTTGTCGGCCCCCACGACGATGATGCGCCCGACGTGCTGTCGCCCCGCCTCACCCCAGTACCACATAAAGAACGGGTGTACCGGATGATAAGCATTCCCGTAGCGGTAGGCGGCGAGGTACGCTGGGTTGGCGGCAAACTTCGCCTCGTAGCGTCGGTGGAGCTCCAAGGCATCTCGAGTTTCTGGGAGCAGCCTGTGGACGAAGTCGATGTAAGGAAGGTGGTGATCCCGGTTGAACTTGTCAGTGCAGGGGTGGGTCACAATCATGGTACCTCCCTTCTTCACGAGGGGATTATTCCGGTACATGTTGAACATGTACCCCTGCACCATCACCTGCACGAGCAGCGGATTGAGAAACGAATTGACGTTGTAGGGAGAAATGTAGGGTACACCGCACACCAGGATATCTGCCTGGCCGGTGACTGGCACCACGTATTGCTCGAAGCAGCGCTTGAGAGTCTGAGCATGGACTGCCTCCGTCTCTCCGGCGAAAACGCCAGTGAGTTCGTACGGAGAGGGAACGCGATGGAAGATGAACTCCCGAGCGTCATCCGGGGTATGATCGAGGGTAAAAATAAGGGCTTTGAGGGCGGTTCTTTCTGAAGGGGTTAGCTCGTCCTCGTTCTTTGCCAGGAACGCCAGTGGACGGTCGAACATCCGATTGTTGATGGTGGTTTCGATGGTGAACACGTTAAGATGCTTGTTGGCGACGCGGCCCTGGCGCTCCACCACCGTGTTCAGTTCGCTGGATTTCGGGTCCATGTAGCTATGGCACTTGCGCATCACCCAGGGGTTATGGTGCGCTTTGAGACTCTCGTAGCCGCAGAGGCCCACCGCCACCGACTTGTGCCCCCCGTCCATGGGAACGAGATTGAGGTTGACG
>JANWXX010000333.1 GCA_025057345.1 Polyangiaceae bacterium
CGTCGGGCGCTGTCCCCCGTGTGCGTGTGGGGGGGGGTGGCGGGGCACTGTGGTGGTGCCGGGGCTGGTGGCGCGTGGGGTGGGGGGGGGCTGGCGGGGGAAGGAGGTCAGGCTGGGGAAGGGGGCCAGGCTGGACTCGGTGGACTCGGTGGAGCTGCCGGGCAGGGCGGGTAGCTGACTTAGAGTTCCTGGAGTTGGGGGGGAAGGGAGGCACCTGGATGCTGTGAGGATCACAGCTCTTCAGGGAGGGTTGCGCGCCCGGCACGATTCGAACGTGCGACAACCGGTTCCGTAGACCGATGCTCTATCCAGCTGAGCTACGGGCGCTAACGTGGAGCGCACTATCGTCCCCCGAGCTCCCTCCGTCAAGAAAAATTTTTAGGTACCTTGCAAGCCACTTGGGGCAGGGAGAGTGTGACACGAATGTCAGAGGTAAAGGTGTGGTGGAGGGAAAGATCGTTAGGAAAAATCGGGAAATCGGATGCTTTGCCAAAGTGGCACGCGATGTGCTCAGGGGTCGGCATCCTTGCCAACTTGACCTGCTTCCACCTTGCTTCCACTTCCTTACCATATAGCTTAGCCTGGCCGATGGCTTCACCCTTACATATGGCTTGTCTCTTGTTATAGCGTTGACCTTGCTTGAGGTCGGCTTGTCAAACTGCTTGCTTCCCATCTTGGTTCCCAACGCGCTTCTCCCGCCTCCCATTCCTGACGGCGTGCCCCTACCGCAACCGGCGCGCCGTTGCCCTTTAAACCGCTCACTTCCGCTTCTTCCGGGGGCGGTCCGGTCGTTTACTTCCCGTCGAGGGTGCTGTGTCTTCGTTAGGGGCTGCTGCACTGTCCTCCTCCACTTCGGTGGGAGGTTCCTCAGGGGTGCTGCTCTGGAGGATGTGGCGCTTCGCCGAGAGCCGTGGTCCGAACAAGTGGTCGTGGGGGGCCTCCGCGTGGCAGCGGGCGCAGAAGGGGAGAATGCCACGGGTTTCCACCACCCCTTCGGGGTTGAGCACTAGGTATTCCCAATCACCTCCTCCTGGATCGAATCCTGCTGCTCGCTTCTCCATGGCGTAGATCAGCTGGGCGTTGCCTGAGAGATCGTGGTGAAATTCCAGAGCGATGGCCCCCTCAGGCACCACGATCTCAGGAGACATCCTTGGGTACAGAGGCCAGAGTACTCCGTTTACCCGTACCTGGCCGGACCAGTAAGGCGGATTGTGGCCTGCGGAAGGTAGGTGCCGATCATCCACGGTGGGGAAGGATGACACCGATGTCATAGGGGGCCAGGGATCCGCTGAGGCCTGGGAGGGAGTGCGCTGGCGCTCCGTGAGCACATGGGGTTGCTCCGAGGTACCAGGGCGCCAGACCGTCCCGGAGGTGCAGGCAGAGAGGACCCACCCCCCCGCGACCGCCAAGGCGTGCCATAGTGTCATCGGCCTCCGGGGCAGGTCCGGAGGGGCGTTCCTGGAGGATCCTGGCGGAATGAAGGGCTGGTCTAGCCTGGGTTGGGTTGGCATGGGCGTAGTGCTAGGAGGCTGTACCGCAACAAGTGTGCTCACCCCATCCCCTGCTCCCTTTCCAGCCACAGAGCGCTCGTGGATCGGCATCCAGATGGCCGAGTCAGAGGCCGGGCAAGAGGGGGTGAGGGTGAAGCAGGTGTATCGGACCTCCCCTGCGGAGGAAGCAGGGCTGGTGCCGGGGGATGTGTTGCGCGGGGTCGAGGGGAGGCCCGTGCATCATCCCAGGGAGGTCAGCTCCATGCTTCGGGAGAAGCGCCCTGGGGAGGTGGTGGAGGTCACCCTGGAGCGCAAGGGAAATCCGCTCCGGGTGAGGGTGAAGCTGGAGGCTTTCCCGGGGGTCGAGGAGGCACTGCGGCGAGATCGGGTGGGAGCGGTCGCTCCAGAGCTCTCCGGGCTGGTGGCGGTACAAGGGACGGCACCGCTGACGCTGGCTGGCCTCCGGGGTAAGGTGGTGGTCCTGGATTTCTGGGCGTCCTGGTGCGTGGTATGCCGAAAGACCGCGCCGATCCTCAACCGCTGGCACGAACGGCTGGAGGCCCAGGGGGTAGTAGTGCTGGGGGTTTCCAGCGACACCTTTGGGGCCGCATCCCGCGGGGTGGCATCCTTTGGCATCCGCTATCCGGTGGCCATCGATCAGGGGGAGACGGTCTTCCCCGCCTACGGGGCCTCCTCGCTACCGACGCTGTATGTAGTGGATCGCCGCGGGATCGTGAGGGCCGTGGAGGTAGGCTTCCGCAGGGAGAACCTGGAGCGGGTGGAGAGGTTGCTGGGGGAGCTGCTGGACGAGAAGGAGCCATGATCCGGCCCCTGGAAGAGTTCTTCTGGACACTGCGGCGCCATGGTTTTTCCTTTGGCCCGGCTCAGGCCGCGGACGCCATCCGGGCTGTTGCGCTGGTGGGCTGGGAGGATCGCGGGCAACTGCGGGAAGCGCTTGCGCTGGTACTCCTGAGGAGCGCCTCCGAGCGGTCCCGCTTTGACGGGCTCTTTGACGCCTTCTTCCGGGCGGAGAAGGCGCACGCCCGGGATCCATTCCGGCGTCTCGTGGATCGGGGGGCCTCGGAGGAGGAGAGCGCGACGCTGCGAGGGCTGCTGGAGGCCCTGTCCGGCGAAGCAGGGGCCGCGGGGGAGGCGGCCCGGATGCTGCTGGGGCTTGCTCCCGAGGTGCTGGATGGAAGGCTGGCTAGCGCGGAGGCGAGGGCGATGCTTGCCGGGCTCACCAGTCGACGACAGGTGGGGTTTTTTGCCCAGCAGTTGCTGAAGTTGTTGGGGATGGGCCGGGCGCATGGGCAGCTCGCCCAGCTCCAGGGGCTGCTGGAGGCGGAGTTTGGGGAGGAGCGAGGGGCGCGGCTGATGGAGCTGCTCCGGGAGGAGCTAGACCGATGCCGGAGCGAGGTGCGGCTGGCGGTGGAGCAAGAAGCGCGGGTGCGGGAGGAGGCGTTGGGGCAGGGACGTTCCTTCGAGGGGCTGCCTGCAGGCGAGGTGGAGGAGGTAAGGCAGGCGGTGCGTGTGCTGGGAGAGAAGCTCCGGGGGGCTGCCCAGGTGCGGGCGCGGCGGTCACGGCAGGGCAGGGTGGATGCTCGGAAGACGCTCCGGGCCTCGATGCGGTGGGGTGGCGTCCCGATACGACTGCTGCGCAGGAAGAAGGCGAGGCGAAAGCCCCGCCTCTGGGTGCTCTGTGACGTGAGCGAATCGGTGCGGATCGCCTCGGTGTTCCTGTTGGAGTTCGTCGCGGTGACCCAGGAGCTCTTCGAGGGCACCCGGACCTTTGTCTTCGTCAGCGACGTGGCGGAGACGACGGGGCTCTTCGCGGCTCGTCCCCTGGAGCAGGCGCTGGCGGCGGTGCTGGGGGGGGGGGCCGTGAGCGTCGCGAAGAATTCGAATTATGGGCGAGCGCTCCGGGATTTCGAGGCGCGGTACGGGCGAGCGATCGACCGGCGGAGCACCGTCGTCCTCGTCGGCGACGGGCGGACCAACTACGGAGACGCCGCCGTGGAGGTGGTGGAGCGGCTACGAGAGCGGGCGCGGGCCCTGCTCTGGCTCTGCCCCGAGCCCGCCTCCCGGTGGGGGACCGGCGACAGCGCCATGCCCCGCTACGCCCGCGCCGCCACCGAGGTGCTGGAGGCCACCACCGCCCGCCAGCTCGAAGAGGCGGCCCGGGCCCTGGTACGGCGGCGCTGAGGGCTCCGCTCCCGGGGGAGGCTTCCGGAGGCGGGGCGGACGGGGTAGCGTCGCCGGGACATGATCGACTGGCAGGCGGTGAGCGAGGAGGCCCTCGGGTATTTCAAGGATCTGCTCCGGTTCGAGACGGTGAACCCCCCGGGGAACGAGCGGCCTGCTGCCGAGTACCTGGCGAGGGTGCTGGCTCGTGAGGGGATCGAGGCGCGGCTCATCGAGAGCGAGCCGGGGCGGGCGAGCCTGGTGGCGAGGCTCAAGGGCTCCGGAGGGAAGGGGCCCCTGCTGCTCAACGGCCACCTGGATGTGGTGCCGGTGGACCGGGATCAGTGGCTCCATGACCCCTTCGCTGCGGAGGAAGCGGAGGGCTGCATCTGGGGCCGTGGCGCCATCGACATGAAGAACATGGTGGCGATGGCGCTGATGACCATGCTGCTCCTCAAGCGCACTGGGGCGAGGCTGGATCGGGATCTGATCTTCGCAGCGGTGGCCGACGAGGAGGCGGGGTCGACGAAGGGAGCGCTGCACTTGGTGGAGAAGCACCCGGAGCTGGTGCGGTGCGAATACGTACTCAACGAGGTGGGGGGCTACACCCTCCACGCGGGGTCAGCGCGTCTCTACCCGATCCAGGTTTCCGAGAAGGGGATCTGCTGGTTCGAGCTGGTGGCCGAGGGAGAGCCCGGTCACGGGTCGATGCCCCACCCGAATAACGCCGTGGTCAAGCTGGCGAAGGCGGTGGTGGCGCTAGGGTCGACGAAGATGCCGCTCCACGTGACGCCGGTGGTGGAGAACTTCCTCCGGACCATGGCAGCCCACGCGCCGCCGCCCCAGCGCCAGCTCTTGCCCTTGCTGCTCCAGCCCCGGCTGGCGGGGCACCTGCTGTCGCTCGTTGAGCGGCAGGATCCGGCGCGGGCTATGGCCCTCAACGCCATGCTTCGCAACACCACCTCCCCCACGATGCTGGAGGCGGGGCGCAAGGTGAACGTCATCCCTTCGACGGCGCGGGCGCAGGTCGACGGCAGGACGATCCCCGGGCAGAGCGTGGAGGATTTCCTCCGGGAGGTGCAGCAGGTGATCGGCCGGGTGTGGAAGATCAACGTGCTGACCCAACACGATGGCACCGTGTTCCCCTCGACGACGCCGCTCTACGAGGCCATCTGCCGGGGCATTGAGCGCCACGATCCGGGGAGCCTCCCGGTGCCGTATATGATCCCGGGGTTCACTGACTCCTTCGCCTACGGCAAGCTGGGGGCCATCTGCTACGGCTTCTCCCCGGTGCGCCTTGGCCCCGACCTCCAATTCACCCAGATGTACCACGGCCACAACGAGCGCATCCCCGTCGACGGATTCCGCTGGGGGACGCGGGTCTTCTTCGAGGTTGTTCGGGATTTCCTCGCCGGAGGAGCATCGTGAGCGACGAGCGCAGCCTCTGGGCCTGGGGGTACGAGGGGCGACGGCCCGACCCAGAGGCCCTTCGGAGCCTGGTGAGTAGTCTCCTCGGCGTTCCGGTGGGCCCGCCCGCCTCCGCCACCCCCCTCGACGAGTTTGCAATGCCCGAGCCTCGTATGGAGGTTCCAGATAAGCTCCGCGGTATCTGCTCCACGGACCGGCGGGACCGTGCGATGCATACCTACGGCAAGGCGTTCCGGGATCAAGTGCGGGCGTTCCGGGGAGATTTCCGGGTGGCGCCGGACGTGGTGGCGAGGCCTCGGGATGAGGAGGAAGTGGGGGCCGTACTGGCGTGGGCCGAGGCGGAAGGGGCGGCAGTGATCCCCTTCGGAGGAGGGACTAGCGTAGTGGGCGGTGTGGAGGCGCCGGGAGGAGAGCGGCGGGCGGTGAGCCTGGATCTGGAGCGGATGGACCGGGTGCTGGAGGTGGATCGGGAGAGCCTTGCGGCGAGGATCCAGGCGGGGGCGAAAGGGCCGTGGCTGGAGCGGCAGCTCGCGGAGCACGGGCTGACGCTCCGGCATTATCCCCAGAGCTTCGAGTTCTCGACACTGGGGGGCTGGATCGCCACCCGGGCGGGAGGGCACTTCGCTACGCTGTACACCCACATCGATGAGCTAGTGGAGTCGCTTCGGGTGGTGACGCCTCGGG
>JANWXX010000334.1 GCA_025057345.1 Polyangiaceae bacterium
TAGCTTGGGCAGCCAGACGAGCAAGGCCCCGAGCTGCTAGGAGGCTCTCCGGAGTACCGCCAAGGGAGGCCCGATAGCAGGAGAGAGCTCCAGCACGGGCCTCGTCGTCCTCCTCCTGTTCACGAACCAGCGCTTCTTCCAGGAAGTAAAGGGACTGCTCCGCACGGTCCTGGACAAGCTCGCGGCGCCTCTGGAGTGCTCGGCGTAGCGTAGGCAGCATAGGTTCTCCCCGAGCCCTCAACCTACATGCGAGTCGGAGTACACCGTCGAGGGCTGCGCTGTCCCGGGGGTCTTCCTGGAGGATGCGCTCGAAGGTGCCTAGTACATCGCTTTCGCGGGTACCTTCCTCCAGGAACGCAAGCTCCCAAAGAGCGCCTCGGCGGGCCAGGCTGGAGCGAGTCACTGCAACTTCCTCCCGAAGGAGTACTGCCAGCGGGCCCGTTGCCTTGGTCTTCCGGAGCAGCGAGCGAAGAAGCCGCAGCGCTGGCAGAAGCTCCCGGTTCTCGGCTAGAGCTTGCTGGAGCACTTCTATCGCCTCGGATCGCTGTGTATCTTGGATTTGAATTGCGAGCGCTATACGTAGCCGCTGGCGAGTCATTCCTGCGGGCAGCTCCCCAATCCACCGGCGGTAGAGCTCCGCAAGCCCGGGGCCGGAGCGCCGCTGGAGGATTCGCTCCATCGCCTCGGAGATCGCCGGATCCGTAGGGCTAGAGAGACTGGCAGCCCGCTGGAGGTGGCGCAGCGCCCCGTCGTCGTCCCCTAGGACCATCTCCTGTACCTCCGCGACTTCCAGCAACAGCCTCGCCTGCTCCTCTGGAAGCTGCTGGGCTGAGGCCTGCTCTAGCAACACCTCGACGAGCATTTTACCATCCCCAAGGCGCCGGAGCAGTCGAGCGATTTCTCGTGGGGGGGCAGGGTGTCCAGGACGGATTCGTGCCGCTTGTCGGTACGAAGCGACTGCATCCCGGAGGTTCTTTCGCTGGTGCTCGTCCAGCGAGGCGATCTCCATCCAGAGAAGAAAGGCATCCTGTCGGGGGTGGCGGGACAGAAGTGCGAGCAGCGCCTTGCGAGCCTCGTCATAGCGCCCGGCGACACGAGCGTGTGTAGCTCGGGCTCGGAGCACGTCCGGATGGTTTGGGTCTAGGGCCTCTGCTCGCTCCAGGAGTAGGAAGGCAGAGGCCTGGTCATCCAGCGAATCGCGGCTCTCCTCTGCTGCTCGTAGCAGCAAACGCCTCTTGAGAGCGGGGTCGGTGGTGGTATCAGCCTCCAGGATCAGGGCGCGGACCAAGAGCTTTCGATCTCCAGCCCGGGTCGCGTTTCGCTGAAGTGCCAGGATCGCCGTACGTCGTTGGGGGTCGATTGCGAGCACCCGGTCCAGCTCCGCGGAAGCGCGAGCCGGATCGAACAGCTCATCCTCCCAGATGGCAGCTACCTTCTCGTGGAGGGCGATTTTTCGGGCTGGATCCTCCGCGGCCCTTTGCGCTTCCCGATAGAGCTCCAAGCGCGCAAGCACGCTGCGGGCTTCGTCCGGCTCCCGAGGAGGGGGGGTCAGGAGTGCGGAAAGTTCATCGAACACCCTGGGTTCCCCTGGGGCCAGGGCCCAGGCGGCTCGTAGGTGGGCGATGGCCTCCCGTGGGCGACCCAGGGACTGTTGCTCGATCTTGGCAGCACGCAGCAAGGCATCGACCCGGATCTCCACAGAGAGTTCGTCTCGGGCAACTTCCAGCCACAAAGCCACTCGCCCCTTGTGGTCGTCCAGAACGGTCAGCGCCCGATCCAGGCGCTCCCGAGCCAGGAGATCTCCAGGACAGAGCTCCAAGGCGGACCGGGCCTGCGCAGCAGCAGCCTCATCCCGACCTAGCCCCCGGAACAGCTCATAGAGGTATACGTGCTCGGCAGCCCGGGCTTGGGGGTCTGTCGTATAGGCGAGGAGCTGGGTTTGGATCACCGCAACTTCCTCGGCCTGACCGGCTTCTTCGTAGAGCCTGCGAAGCTCTAGCAGAATACGGCGGCGAGTGAACCCACCGGGAGAGCTTCGCTCCAGAGCTGTTCGGAGAATTGGGATAGCCTCTGCCGGCTGTCGTAGGCGCTCACAGCGAATCCGGGCAGCCGTCGTGAGGAGTCGGGCAGAGCGTTCGTTGTCCGTTTCGAACTCAGCCTCTTCGATCAGGGCCTCGCAGAGCGCCTGTTCGTGTCGGTGGGCCACCAGGAATCGGGTGAATGCATCCCGGACTGGCCCCGGAAGTGGCTGGAGTGCCACAGCACGTCGCAGCGCTGCCAGTGCCTGCTCCGGTTGGCCGAGCTTCCCGTCAAGCAAGGTCGAGCGCTCTACGTGGAGCCAGGCGACCAGCCTTGGATCGCCCTCCTGGCGTCCCTCCCCGTGGTAGACCGAGGCTAGCACTCCGAGGTGCGCCTCTAGCTCGGCAGCTAGGGCCTTGTTTCCCCCAGCAGCCTCATCCTCCAAGGCTCCTAGCAGCCCCCGAAGGGCGGCGGCATGCTCCGGTATTAGCCTTAGGGCTTCGCGGAAGGAGGTTCGGGCCTCCTGCGTTCGGTGAAGGAGGAGGCAGAGTCGGGCCCGCTCGGCAAACAGGTCGGCTTGACGCTCGTCCTCGGTGGTAGCCTTTCGTTCCTCGTCCAGCGCCGCCAGGAGCAGCTCTGGCTTGTTGTCTAGGAGCCGTCGTCGTCGAATCCGGGAGGCTACCTGCCCTGGCGCTAGCGCCATCGCCTGCTCGAAGCAGCGCTGCGCGGCGAGGGTGCCCTCGCCGCCGTGGAGCTCCAGCAGGCCAAGCTCGACCAGCACCCGGGCTGCCCCCAGAGGATCGGACCCCTGGAGCCGCTCAGCCCGCCTGCGGAGCTCAGCCCGGAGCGTTGCTGTAGGCAAGGGCTCCTTCGGAGCAGCTGGGCCTCCCGGTAGTGGTACGGTGCGGAGTGCTTGCACCGCCGCGACCGGCACCGGCTCCCAGCCCCCTACCGAGGCAGGGGCCGGAGACGCAGGATGGACCGAGGGGGGAGGGGGCGTTCCGGTAGGAGATCGCGGTGGAATCATGGAGGGAGGACGAGGCGGGCGCTGGCCTACCGGTGGGGGTGGTGGTGTCGTCCTCGGAGGGGCGGGACGAGCGGGTATCACCTCCTCGTCCGGTTCGATGTCAATCAGTGAGATCCGGTCCTCGTAAGGGGTGCTGTCTTCCCTGTCACGCTTCTGATCGCTCGTTCCCACAGGAGGGATGAAACCCGATCTCCGCACCCTTGGACAACCTCCCCACTGGGCTTTTCCAAGGGTGACAGGACACGCTATGGTATTCTGAAAAAATGCTTGGATGTTTTGCAAAGAGGGGGCTTTGCTCCCTGGTCCTGGGATGGGTGATGCTTTCTGGCTGTGGGGGGGATGAATTTGTGACGACTCCTAGCGGCACAGTGCAGGGAGGCTCGGGGGGAGGGGGAGGCTCGGGGGGAGGGGGAGGCTCCGGTGGGGACGGAGGCTCCACGAGCGAGGGTGGCTCGGGGGGTGCCTCGGGGGCAGCCACGGGAGGTTTCGCAGGAGATGCAGGTACCGGAGGCAGCGCCTCCTGCGCCGCGGATCTGCTCAACGATCCGGACAACTGCGGAGAGTGTGGCACCAAGTGCGTCGCTCCTCCCGGCTACGTGGCGCTCTGCAACCAGGGGGTCTGTGCTCTCGGGTGTCCTGGAGGCAAGCTCCTCTGTGGCATGAACTGCCTAGATGGCCAGAACGACCCACAGAACTGCGGCGCTTGTGGGAACGTCTGCAAGGCCCCCGCCGGAGCCACGCCCACCTGCCAGGCAGGCGCCTGCGTCTCCATCTGCAAAGACGGCTTCGAGCAGTGTGGTGGCGCCTGCGTGGATATCAAGAGCGACCCCACACACTGCGGTGGTTGCGACAAGACGTGCAAGGTGGGCGAGTCCTGCAGCAACGGAAAATGCCAGGTTGGTTGTGAGGACAATCTCGTCGACTGCGGGGGCTCCTGCGTGGACCTCCAGACCTCCCTGAAGCACTGTGGCGGGTGCGGCAATGCCTGTGTGGACAGCGGCGGTGCCAGTGCAACCTGTGAGGAGGGAAACTGCAAGCTGACCTGCAGCGGCTCCCAGCAGCTCTGTGGTCTCACCTGTGTGGATCTCCAGACCGACCCCCAACACTGCGGCAAGTGTGGTGCTGCCTGTCCCGCTCCGGCCGGGGCCATCGCCACCTGCGTGGGAGGTGCGTGCTCCGTCGATTGCGGTGGTCTGCTCACCGATTGCGATGGGAAATGCGTCGATCTCAAGAACGATACAGCCAACTGCGGAGCTTGCGGAACGTCGTGCGCGAATGGGGAAGTCTGTGTGCAAGGGCAGTGTTCCTTGGGCTGCGGCACCATGTCCAAGTGCGGAACAAGCTGCGTTGATACGAGCTCAGATCCGAACCATTGCGGCGAGTGCGATGAATCCTGCCCTGCGCCGCTGAATGGAAATCCGATCTGCAACAAATCCAAATGCTCCTTCTCTTGCAATGCTGGGTATGAGAAGTGTGGGGATGCCTGTGTCGTTCTCAAATCCGATATCAACAACTGCGGTGCCTGTGGGAACAAGTGCAATTCTCCCACGGGAGGAGTTGCTTCGTGCAACAATGGAAACTGCCAGCAAAAATGTTCTGGCGCCGGTGAGCAGGTCTGCGACAACGTCTGTGTCAACACGCTGAACGACCCGAAGAACTGCGGAAGCTGCGGGAATTCCTGCGGTTCCAGTCAGGTATGCCAGAACGGTTTCTGCAAGTCGACTTGCAATCCCCCTCTGGTGCAGTGCGGGAATTCCTGCGTGAACACCTCCTCGGACAAGCTTCACTGCGGCGGATGCGGGAACAACTGCCCTTCCGTTCCCAACGGCTCGCCCACATGCAACGAGGGGAAATGTGGTTATTCTTGCAATATTGGGTTCAACAAGTGCAACGATGCTTGTGTCGACTTCAACAATGATAAACAGCATTGCGGTGGTTGCGACAAGCCTTGTAAAGGGACATGCATGGGCGGATTGTGCAGCGGAGGTCCTGTCATTTGTGGGCCCGGGGAGAATTTTTGCCCAGTGGTCGGTTGCGTCGATTTCGACACAAACCCGAATCATTGCGGAGGGTGTGGCAAAGTTTGCAGCGGGAATCAGACCTGTTCCAAAGGTATCTGCCAGTGAGCCTCTGGCTCCGGGGGGTCAGCGCGACGGCTTGAGGTGCTCGCGGAGAAGCTCCCGGAAGCGGGCCACCAGCCGTTCTTCCAGGACAAGGAGATCCGCGGGGGTGACCGGGCGAGCGTCGTCCGAGGGAGGTTGAAAGGCTCCTTTTCCGAAGAGTTCGTCGAGGGAGGCGGCGCGCTTGGTGGGGGCAGCAGGGAGGGGCCGGGCGGGAGGAGGGGTCGGGGAGGGGGGCCGGGCGCGGGCGAGGGATTCGAGCTGGAGCTCCTCGCGGCGGAGGCGCCCTGCTTCGGTGAGGGAGAGGGAGAGGGAGCCGTTGCGGTTGATGGAGTAGCGGGCGAGGCCGGCGTCCTCCAGCTCCCGGGCCAGGGGAGTCTTTGCCTTGGGGAGCAGCAGGGGGCGATCGCCCGGATGGCGCAGCAGGATCTCTTCGGCGGGGGTGGGCACAGCCCGGAGAGGATGCCTCGCCGCCACGGTCGGAGGCAACCTGGCGACAGGATATGACCAGGCTGGGCCCGGATTGCGCTAGGTTCCAGGGGCACCGATGAACGGCCAGCCTCCCCCCCAGCGACCTGCAGCGACCCAACCGCTCCCCTCGTTC
>JANWXX010000335.1 GCA_025057345.1 Polyangiaceae bacterium
GTCAGGATGGCGATCATCGGGACGCCGAGAGCCATGGCGAGAAGCGCCCGGGGCTCTTCAGGGAGGAAGTAAAGCACGAGCGAGACGCCAATGCAGGTAATCACACCGATGCCCTGGGCGATGGAGTCGTTTGGGTGAGTCATCTTGAAGAACTCGAACCCTCCGACCACTGTGGCCAGCAGCACAAAGGCATAGAATACGACGGGTGGTGCCAGGTAGAGCATCGCCAGCATCAGGGGGACCATCACGACTGCAGTGGCGAGTCGGGTGAGCAAATTTTGATTCGCCTCGTTCACGGGGTACCCGGGGAAAGCAGGAGAGGTGACAGCACGTCCTCCGGGAGGGCCGAGAGGTCAAGGAGTGCATTGAATCGGAGATCAAATAGGTCGGCAAAGGGGTCGAGGGCAGCTTCTGCCAGGGCCTGCACGGACGGAGGAGCCTCAAGCATAGCTCCGAAGGAGGTGATCCCCCGCTCGGCGATACCGCAGGGGATCACGGAGCCAGCGAAGAGATCCAAATCGATTGTGCTGTTGAGGGCAAAGCCATGCATTGTCACCCAGCGGGACATGCGCACCCCGATGGCACCGATTTTGGCTGGGAGCATAGCCTGATCTTCCCCGGGCCAGCGGTGAGGCGAGGCAAGGTCAACCCAGACTCCTAGGTAAGCTCCCTCCAGGATAGCGCCATCGAGACCGTGGTGCGCTAGGAGTGCCCGCATCACCCGCCCGAGGTCATGGACGTAGCGGCGGACATCGCAGCGGTGAGGCTTGAGGTCGAAGATGGGGTAAGCGACGAGTTGGCCTGGGCCGTGGAAGGTGACGTCACCACCGCGGTCGGTTGCGTGGACTTCGACCCCGCGGGCACGGAGCAGCTCGGGGGAGAGACGGAGGTGGGACGGATTGGCCTTACGACCGAGAGTGGCGACAGGCTCATGCTCTAGGAGTAGGAGGGTATCGGGAACGAGACCATCAGCGCGGGCCTCCTGGAGGCGATGCTGGAGGTCATGGATGGGGCCGTAGCGGCGACGTCCCAACCAGGCAGCGCGAGCAGGGCGAGGCCCGGTCATTCGGGAATGTGCTCGCCGCGGGCGGCCTGCTCCTCCCGAAAATCCTCGATGGCCTCGACAAAGAGCTGGGCGATGTCGGGATCAAATTGGGAACCTGCACAGCGCTCAATCTCGGCGACAGCCACGTCATGGGGGAGAGCACGGCGGTAGGCTCGGTCGCTGGTCATGGCATCGTAGGTGTCAGCGACGGAGATGATCCGAGCAATTAGGGGAATGTCATTCCCCTGAAGGCCAAGGGGGTACCCTCGTCCGTTCCACATTTCGTGGTGAAAATGAACACCGGGGACCAGTGGGTGGAGGAACTTGATCGGCTCCAAGATATCTCGGCCGTAACCTGGGTGTTTCTTGAAGATCTCGTACTCCTCTTGCGAGAGCTTGCCAGGTTTGTTGAGGTTGAGCACACAACCGATTTTGCCGATGTCGTGCATCAGCGCTGCATGCTGGACGATGGTGACCATATCCGGGGAAAGCCCCATGCGGCGAGCGAGAACCCCAGCATAGATGGAGACTCGGCCCGAGTGGCCGGCGGTGTAGCGATCCATCCTGTCAATGGCTTTGGCTAGGCCTTCGATAGTCTGCTGGAAGGTGGCCTGTAGATCCTCGTAGAGCCGAGCATTTTCGATAGCAGCAGCGGCCCGAGAGCCGATCAACTGAAGAAGCTTGTACTGCCCGCCGTCGAAACGGCGGTTGCGAGTGAAGGTAGCGACGGTGATCCAACCGAGGAGCCGCTGCTTCATTCGGAGAGGGACAGCCATCAACGAGAGTGGTGGGAGTGCCGGCACTTGGGCGAAGAAGCGTAGGGAGCGGGCCCCCTGCTCAATCAAGGTGGATTCATGCGCAAAGTGGCGCTCGAACACTCCTGGGTCGAGGTGGCCGAAGCTCGATGGGGATGGCTGTGCATGAAGTAGATCCATCAGCGCAGGCACCGTGAGCCCTGTGCCCTGGCCGTAGATGTCCCCCGATGCTGTGGTTGAGATATCTGCTGGTACATCAAGGCCTGCGCGGATCATGTGTTGTCGTTCGGTGTAATGGCCTTGTCCATCGTCGAGCCAGGTAGAAATCCAGTCAGACCCCAGCTCGGAGAAGGCGCTTTCTGCCACTGTGGCCAACACTTCTTCCAAACTTAGGCTGGCGGCGATGGCCTCGCTGACCTTGTGGAGCGAGATTGCTTCCTTGAGCCTCATGTTCTCTGCGGCGAGTCGCTGCTTCTCCAAGCCATGCTGGACGATCCGGATGACCTCCTCGATCTTGAATGGCTTGAGGATGTAGTCGTACGCTCCCCGCTTCATCGCCTCAATGGCCGTCTCCACGGTGCCAAAGCCGGTCATGATCACCGTGACCACATGGGGGGCCGTGCGTCCTAGCTGTTCCAACAGCTCGATCCCCCCCATGCGGGGCATCTTCATGTCACTGATTACCAGGTCGTAGCGAGCGCGATTCAGCTCTGCCATCGCCGCCGCCCCGTCCTCTGCGGTGCGGACGATATAGCCCTCCATTGCCAGGAAGTCGGCTAGGATATCCCGGATCAGTTTCTCGTCATCTACAACGAGGACTCTGGGTCGCTCTTCATGCGAATTCATTCGCGGCTGGCCTCCACTTTACCCCGGCTCTGGCCCCCCCGGCAGCAGCAGATCCGCCGGCCATGGGCAGCCCACCGACACCTCTTGCAAGGTGGTCGGCCCCCTTAGGGTGACTCTGAACCCATGCCAGAAAGGTCGATCCAGGCCGAATTTTTCGAAGAAGTACCGGTTTGTTCTGTCGTCGCCAGCATGAGTATCCCCTAGAACCGGGTGTCCGAGCCCTGCAAGTCTGGCCCGGATTGTCTGTTCCTTCCCGATTGTTCCCTCGATTTCTAGGAGGGAGTGGCCTCTGTGAACCTTGCGCCGTCGGTAGCGCGCTTCGCTCCCGAGATGCCCCGCGCGCCTGGTCACCCCGCGCACCCAAGCCACCCACCACCAGTGGCTATTTTCTAGCATTGTCCTCCATGCCCCTGCACTCTCGGGCTTTCTCACCATCACGGAGATTCCACTCCCTTCTGGATCTGCCGGCCCGACCAGCACGGCCTGCTCGCATCCAGGCAGTGCCCTCCCTCGTGCCGCCAGGCTCGTGGCTCCTTCCTGGGGAGTATGGGCTTCACGTGCGAGGAACATCGCCTCCCCTACCTCCAGCAAGACCACTGGCGGCGGTGCTGATCCCTGCTCCAACAACACCAGCACCTCTACCTCATCTGTCTGCGGGATCATGTCATAGGGGGTCGCCCTTGTTGCGGGGTAACCCAGCCTCGCCAGGTGGGCCAGATCCCTGGCCAATGTCCGAGGTTCGCAGGACACATAGGCGATCGCCCGTGGGGCTAGCGCAGCGATGGCTTTTCGAGCAGAGGGGGCTAGCCCACGACGGGGTGGGTTCACTACCACCAAGTCGTAGCGAGTACCCTCTCGGGCCAGCCGGCTAACCACCTCCACAGCATCGCCCGTGATGGCTCGGAAGGGCAGCCGCTCACGAGCGGCCATCTTGGCAGCAGCTTGGGAGGCAGGAGCGAAGGATTCGACGCTGTCGACAGGGATGCCGGTGCGGGCGATGGTAAGGCCAATGGCGCCGGAGCCTCCATAGAGTTCAAGGACGGGGCCGCGGGCGAGTTCCGTGATGGCTCGCTGGAGGGCTGCGGCCTGGCCCCGATGGGCCTGAGTGAAGGAACCGAAGGTAGCGCGGACGAGGGAGGCTCCGGCGAGATCGTCGGCCTCCGTAAGCCCGTGGAGGTGCAAGGTCGTGGGACCGAGGACTTGAGGAGAGAAGGGAGAAACCAGATTGAGAGCGATGCCGAGGATCTCCGGGGAGCGGGCAGCTAGAAAGGCGGCTGCCGAGCGGGCCTGCTCGACGGAGGGTGGGGGGCGATCCTGCACGATCAAGGTGAGGAGGACACCCGAGCCAGAGGGGGAGGATATTTCGCGGAGGTCGACCGCCCGAAGGTGTTTCCGGAGCCATCCTGGGGAAGCAAGGGCCTCACGGACGAGCTGACCTACTCGAAGGATCGGCGGTGCGACAACCTGGCAGTGAGGTAGGTCGACCACTTGATGGTCGGGATCCCGAGCAAAGAGACCCAGAGAGCCCTCGGGGCCGACGATCCACTTGGCGCGGGTGCGGTAGGCGAGGGTCGGTGATGCTGGGGCTATGGGAGCGATGGAAGTGTTGTTTAGCTCAGCGAAAGGCCGGAGCGCATGGAGGAGGCGACGCTGCTTGTGGCGGAGCTGCTGGTCGTAGAGGACACCTTGCTGGGTACATCCAGGGCAAGCCAGGGTATGGGGGCAGTCAGTCATCCGGGAAATCGGAGGGAGGCCCGAGCGGACGGTGACGGGAGGGAGCTGGTACGAAGGAATAGCAGGTTGAGGGTGTTGACCGCAGCATGGGCTAGGAGAGGGCCTAGGAGGGAGCCCGTCAGGCGAAAAAGGAAGCCCAGGCCAAGACCAACGGCAGCGGCCCACAGAGACCAGGCCCAACGGGCCTGGCTCCTGGTACGATGGGCAAGACCGAAGAATAGGCTGGAGAGGAGGAGACCCACCGCAGGCTCAAGGAGGGCTCGAAAGAAGAGCTCCTCCGCGATGCTGGCCAGGAGCGCGAGAAGTAGCAAGGGACCGAGACCGAGATCCCGGATGGAGAGGCTCAGCTCGCTCTGAAGGCTGCGAGCCCAGTGAAAGTGGGCGACAAAGAGGCGAGTGGTGGCGACGACTAGGGCCGTGAAGGCAACTCCCAGGACGACACTGAGGGAGAGCGCCTGGCCCGAGGAGAGCAGGAGCCAGGGGGTTGGGTGCTCGAAGGGATGTCCCTCCCGAACCACCAGGGACAGGCCCAAGGCGAATATCGCCATGGCAAGGTAGATGAGCGCAGCCAAGCGCCAGTGACTCTCGGAACGTCGTTTCACTGAGGAGACTCCCCCTTAGCACGCCCGGGGGGTAGCGGGGCTAGGGCTCATCGGTATGGAGAATCGAAGGCACCGTGGGATGCGCAAGGGCACTGATGTCGTAGAGCCAGAAGCGCCCTCGGCGAGCCATTACCTTGACCCGGTAGGCCTGTTCCTTGAAAACCAGTCGCGTAGGATCCTCGTGGGTGGCAGGGGCGCGGACCAGGGCGGTATCGTAGGCGTGGGTCCAGGCAGCATGGAAGTCAATCTTGTTGGCATCCCACTCGAAGCCCGGAGGGCCGGTAGGCGGCGCTTTCCCGGGGCGGTAGTGGACCGGCATGCTCTCGAATTTCGTGAAGGTGTAAGCGATCTGTCCGGGGCGGCGAGCCTGGTAGAGCGCCGGTAGGTGGACGTACACTTCCCGGGAGATCCTGTCGGCAGCAGGTTCGTAGGTGACCGCGATCAGCTTCCGGTTCTCTGGGATCGCATCGATGATGGCTGAGGCGTCCTGGGCGCCCCCCATGGTGGCCCAAATCCGGGTGGTGTTGGCTCCGGCGGCAACCCCTAGCCCAGCAGCTACCGCCTGCAATTCTTCCCGGTGAGGTACCAGCCGCAGGGGGATTGCCCCCGCAAGGAACACAAGCGCCAGGGTAGGGAATCGCTCGTAGACGAACCAGGTGGCCACAAAGACTTTGGGGATGACAAGATAGCAGCCAAAGAAGGCCACACATAGCCACCGGACGGCCCTGAGGTCGAGCCGGGCTTGGTCCTTGGAGGACTGGAACTCCTGGGAG
>JANWXX010000336.1 GCA_025057345.1 Polyangiaceae bacterium
TGCTCCGGAGCCGTGGGCTCCCCTGAGTTGGCGTTACCACGAGCTTCTCCGTGGAGCGCTGGTTGCCAAGCGCTGGTTGGCCAAGAGTTGCATCGTAGAGGATGCGCTACGAGCCCGGTTTTGCGAGGAAGCTCCTTTCCTCTCTCAAGGGGAAGATGCTCTGCTCTGGGCGGATGATCTGCATCGGCTGGCAGCTCCCCCCGGCGGCCGCCTTACCCTGTTGGTACTGGAGCGCCTTTCCCTGGAGTTTGGTTACCCACCAGAGGTGTTGCGCGCTTGTCTTTTTGCGTTCGAGCCTCTGTCCCCCTAGGGAGGGGGAGCAGAGAGGTTAGGGGTTTTCAGGCGGATCTCCGTACAGGTTCACCCTCTAAGGTAAGGAGAGCGGGATTATTCTGCTGCTTTCTTGCTGCTCTCGGACGAGCTAGAGGACCCGCTCGAAGATGACGTATCGGAGGAGCTGGAACCGGTGGAGCCAGCACCGGGGCTGCTCGAAGTGCTGCTATCAGCTTTCTTGCCTCCAGAGGAGCTGTAGAGGTCAGAGTACCAGCCGCCGCCCTTGAGGATGAAGGCGCCGCCTCCAGAGATCTGGCGCTTGGCACTCTTGCTAAGGCATCGGGGGCAAGTATCGAGGGGGGCCTCGGTGATGCGTTGCTCGGCTTCCCAGGCGTAACCGCAGGAGGTGCAGGCGTACTCGTAGGTAGGCATGGTAGTGAATCCCTCGGGTTGCCTGGAGGCGAATAGGACTTTGCTTCGGCATCGTCAAGGGCAGTCTAGCACTCTCCCAAGGAGAGTGCCAACGCATCGAGATCTGTGTTGAAAAGAGCTTGCGCTGGAACTTTGTTCAGGGGAGTCTGGCGCCATTCGGGATGAGGATCAAGCAACTGGAAATCACGGGGTTCAAATCCTTTGTGGACAGGACGGTGATCCAGTTTGACCACGATATCTTGGGGATTGTAGGGCCCAACGGTTGTGGGAAATCGAACATCGTGGACGCACTCCGGTGGTGCATTGGGGAACAGTCCGCCAAGCACCTACGGGGTAGGTCGATGACCGATGTCATCTTTGCGGGTTCGGCTACCCGGGGCCCGGTGGGTCTGGCCGAGGTGACCATCACCTTCGATAACTCTGATCCAGAAAGGGCCCAGTCGCTACCGCTGGAGTACCGCGATTACGCCGAGATTGCCGTGACCCGCAGGCTCTACCGGGATGGGACAAGCGAATATCTGATCAACAAGACCCAGGTGCGGCTCAAGGATATCACCGATCTGTTCCTTGGTACCGGCGTGGGAACGAAGGCGTATTCGATCATCGAGCAGGGCAAGGTGGGGCTGATCGTGTCTGCTAGGCCGGAGGATCGTCGTTTGTTCCTTGAGGAAGCTGCAGGCATTACCAAGTACAAGCACCGGCGCAAGCAGACCGAGCAGAAGATGGAGCTGACTCGACAGAACCTGGCCCGGGTCGGTGACATCGTCGCCGAGATCGAGCGAAGTATGGCCTCCCTCAAGCGCCAAGCACAGAAGGCCGAACGTTACAAGAGCTACCGCGCAGAGCTGGATGACCTGCTGCTCCACGAGGCTAGCCACCGCTTTCTAGAGCTGACTGCACTGCTCCAAGTTGAGCGCACAGCCTTGTTGGAGCTGACGGAAGGCAGCGAAGCCGCCATCACCGAGTTGGCCACCCGGGAGGCTGAGCTAGAGGTGGCCCGACAGCAGACCTATGGCCTTGAAGAGCAGGCTGAGAAGGCCCAGAGCGAGGCCTACGCCGCTGGTTCCCTGGTCAAGACCCTGGAGGCAGAGATCGCTCAAGCTCGGGAGCGGCTGACCGCACTCCAGTTCCGGGAGCAGCAAGCGGAGGCCGAGCTGCGCGATCTCTCCGAGCAGATGGCTTCCGTTGCTCAAGAGCGCGAATCCCTGGAGCAGCAGCTTACCCGGACCGACTCGCATGAGCGTAGCGAGATAGAAGCCATCGTAACTGCACAAGAGCATCTCGATGAGCTTCGCGCCCAGGAACAGACTGCTCAGAAGGTGCTGGCTGAGCTTCGAGCTCGGGGGGCCCAGGCCCAGGCTCGGGTAGCCTCCGCCGAAGCTAGGTTGATCGCCGCCTCACGCCGCCGCGCTGAACTGCAAGGGCGTCGTGAAAAGCTGGTGATGGAGGCTGATACTCTCCGGAACGAGCGGGACGAGGTGGAGGCTCGCCGCAGGGATCTGGCAGCGCAGGTTGGCGAGCTTCAGGAGCAGAAGCAGGAGGCTTTGGAGCTCTGCAGCCGCTTGGAAGTGGAGCTCGGACAGGTTCGGGAGGAAGCCACCATCGCGGAGAAGGAGCTGGAAGTTACCCGCAACGAGCTATTCCGGAAGAAGAACCGGCTCCAAGCTCTGGAGGAACTCCACAGGAGGTTGGAGGGGGTAGGTGGGGGCGCCCGTTACCTGGTCAACACCCGAAGCCCAGCGGTGCTAGGGCTGGTAGCTGACTTCTTGGAGGCCCCTCGGGAGTGGACTCATGCCCTTGCTGGGCTACTGGGTGAGCAACTCCAGGATGTCGTCATTCAGGACAAGGAGCAGGCAATGCCCCTGCTTGAGGTTCTCGCTCGTGAGCGCAAGGGTCGAGCTGCCGTTCGTCCCGTCCATCCCCCGTTGTCGCCGGGAATAGCTCCCCCGGAGGCCCCTGGGGTGCTCGGTCAACTCCGAGCAAAATTGCGCTATGCCCCAGAACACGAAGCTTTGGTGCGCTCTCTGGTAGGGGAAGCAGTGGTTGTGGAGAGTGCAGCAGCCGCACTGGCTATCGAGGGTCGTAATGTACCCATGGTGAGTTTGGATGGGACAGTAGTGTATCCAAACGGGCGGATAGTGGGCGGCGGAACGGATACGGTTGCTGCGGGGATGCTCGAACAACACCGGGAAATTCGGGAGCTCCACGAGCAGCTCAGAACACTGACGGTTCAGGTCGAGGAGGGAACAGGGCGGTGGCAGTCTCTCAAGGAGCGGGCTGAAGCGCTCCAGGGGGCACTGGAGCGAGCACGACAACGGGCGTACCAGGCCGAGCTGGCTCACGCGACCACCGAGCGAGACCTCCGGCGCATGGAGGAGCAGACGCTAGCCTCGGCTCGACGTCTGGCTGACCACGAAACTGAGCTACGGGACATGGAAGACAGACTGGCCGAGGCGTCCGAGGAGGAGGTCGATGTACGGGCTCTGCTCGACGACGCACGGCATGACCTGGGGCAGAGCCGGGAGGGGCTTGATCAGGCGGAGGCAGCAGCGGCCTCCTGCCTGGAGCGGGTAGCAGCACAGCAGGCGCTGGTAACGGAGCAGAAAGTCCGGGCTGCCCGGGCTCGGGAGCAGGCTGCCGGGCTCCGGGCGACGGTGGCACGGCTGGGCAAAAGTGTGGGCGAGCTGACTGTACGCATCCAGCGGCTCCAGGCGGAGATGCTTGAGGGAGCTCGGGGGGCGGGGCAGTCTGCAGGTATCCTGTTTGCGGCCCGAGAACGCCTCCGCACCGCGATCGACCACGCCCGCCGGTCCGAGGTGCAGATGGCGGAGGCCCGGCAGCGCTTCGAGGAGGCTCGTGCCTCCCTGGTCGAGCGAGAAACCCGGCTGCGAGAGCTCCGGGCGCGGGTGTCAAAGCTGAGTGAATGTCGCACGCAGCGGGAGATCCAGGCCCAGAAGCTCAGGCTCGCTCTTGATCACCTGCTAGACGGGGTGCGAGAACGCTTCCGGGGGCTCGACCTCCGACGTGTAATCGGTGATTACCATGCAAGGCCAGCGGTGGATGAGGCCCATCGGTCCCGCACCAGTGAGCTGCAGGGGCTCCTTGACCGGATGGGCCCTGTCAACCTTGATGCAGTAAAGGAGTACGAGGAGATTGAGAAACGCTTCACCTTCTACACGACCCAGCGGGCTGATCTAGAAGCTGCACTTGCCGACCTGGCCAAGGCCATTGAACAGATGGATCGCCAATCCCGGAAGCTGTTCAAGGAAACCTTCGAGAGCGTCAACGAGAAGTTCCAGGGGATCTTTCCTCGGATGTTCCGAGGGGGCGAGGCTCGGCTCCAGCTCACCAACCCCGATGATCTTCTGGAAACCGGTGTAGAAATCCTGGCCCAGCCCCCCGGTAAAAAGCTCGGAAATATCGATCTCATGAGTGGTGGCGAGAAGGCCCTCACTGCTGTCTCGCTGATCTTTGCCATATTCCAGCACCGACCCTCGCCTTTTTGTGTTCTCGACGAGGTGGATGCTCCCCTCGATGAGGCCAACGTTGCTCGCTACAATGAGGCGATCCGGTCCATGACCGACAAATCTCAGTTCATCCTTATCACCCACATCAAGCGCACCATGCAGAGCGTCGATGTGCTGTATGGAGTCACCATGCAGGAGCCCGGGGTCTCTCGCCTCGTTTCAGTGAAGATCAACGATACCGCAGTCCGGCGAAGCTCTACTGCTGTGGCCTAACCTCTCGATGACCGGACGCTCCCAGTTCTTCGGTCACGGTTCGCTCATTGCCGCCTGCGCCGCAGCAGTGTCGCAAGCCCGAGGAGCAGCCCCCAGCGGCGGGAGGTAGCGCTTCCGCCAGCGACGCGGCAGCCGCAGCTCTCCTCCGAGAGAGGTTCGTCGGTAGTTGCCCCAGGGACGCCGCCCTGGTCCACTGCGGCTCCACCTTTCCCTGTGTTCCCCCCGCTCTCGGGGATGCCGCCGAAGCTCCCTGCTTGCCCGCCAGAGGGAGCTCCCCCGGTCGGGCTGGTTCCCCCGGTGTCGCTACCGCCTTGCCCCGCGTCGCCACCGGCCCCTCCCGGGCCCCCGCCGGAGCCGCCGCTGCCGGCATCGCTCCCCCCGCTACCGGCGTCGGAGCCGCCCTGGCCCGCGTCGCCGCTGCTTCCTCCTGCCCCGGCCTGTCCGGAGCCTCCGGCCCCGCCGCCCTGCTGGGGGGGGGGCAGGACGGACTCGTCGAAGTGGGCGCCGCAGGCGGGGTCGGAGGGTTCGGTACGGGAGGCGAGGGCGAGGATGTAGGCGCCTGCGCCAAAGCCCAGCATGGGCGAGTTGAACTTGTAGACTCCGGTGTTCTCGTCGTAGGTTTCGGCGACCTCCAGGTAGTTGGCGAGGGACTGGTTCGTGGTCCAGTCGACGAGCTTCTTGGCGCGAGCGGTGTCTCCTCCATGCTGGGCAGCGACAGCGCCGCGGAGGTTGGTGATGACCCACTCGGCACTGTCGTAGGGGCTGCCCCAGTCGCTGAGATCAAGCTTTCCGGCGTGGTCAAAGCGATCATCGTTGCGAGACCATCCAGCGCCTGCGGCGACGGAGATGTGGGCGTCAAGGTCTGCGAAAGTAGCCTTGGCCAGCACGCCTTTGGGGTTGAAGAGCTCCATGGCGATGGCGTCGAAGACGGCAGCATCCCGGTAGCCGTCACCTGACTGGAGCTCCTCCAGGTTAGAGGCCAGTGCACGCTTCTTGTCGGTGAGTTTGGTAGCGATGGCCTTGCGCAGCGCTTCGGCTTGGTCTTTGTAGGTCTTAGATCGAGTTGCGTCCTTGAGTCGTTCTGCGAACTTGGATGCGTCGCACAGCCCTCGGGCAGCGGTCAGGCTGGTATAAGTCCAATACCGTTCACGGCCGTTCCAGTGGGTTTCCCAGATGGAAGAATCCTTGCGGATCAGCCCATTGGTCGGGTCTACCAGGGCCACCAGCGCGTCGCCGATCTTCTGAGAGATAACCGGCCAGTAAGCGTCCACCAGCGTTGTATCTCC
>JANWXX010000337.1 GCA_025057345.1 Polyangiaceae bacterium
GTTGAGTTCGACGGTGGCAAGAACACCGCAGAAGGCCTCGTTGCGGAGGGCATACTCCTTGGAATCTGGCTTGACCCCTGGGATTATCGTCCAGGGGACGACCTCCTCGGAGCGAGGCTGGAGGGGCTTGGCGCTAGGGTAATGGTCAAGGAAGGCCTGATAGCGCTGCTGGGCGCCAGGGTAATAGGCCTTGCGAGGGGGTGTGCGAGCGAGGGAATCCTCGACCTTCTGGAGGAAGGTGTCCTTTTGAGGCCAGCTGCTGGCCACAACGAGAACCTTGGCGGCGTTGCAGTTGAAGCTGGCATTTTGGGCCACCATGCCGGCGATGTGACGGGCCTGGTAGTCAAGCTCGGCCTCGGTCCAGGAGCCGGGGACGATCATCACGGGAGTGACGCACCCAAGCTCGGCGGTGAAGGGGCGCTTGTTGATGGGGTCATTGGTGGCTTTTCGGCGCCTTTGTTCCTCGGGGTCGGGGCCCCAGACGATAGCATCATAGGTACGATCCGAGCCGGTGACATGGAGAGTATCAACCTTAGGATGGCTAGCGAGGTGGGCACCGACATCGGCACCTCCGTAGCAGACAGCGAGGAAACCATCGTCAATCAAGGTGCCGAAGGCGCGCTCAAGATGAGGTCCGACGTCCGCGTTGACAGGATTCATCTTCAGGATCACCACCTCATCCTCGACGAAGAGCTTGTAGAGGAGATCCATAGGAGGGATGGAGGAGACGTTACCTGCACCGAGGACAAGGGAGACTTTCCCGTGGTCCGGGCGACGGCGGTAGATAGCCCCCTGGGAAGCAGGCTTGCCTGGCTGGATCCAGACCTCGGCGGAGAGGCCAGCAAACATGAGGCGATCGTGGAGGTTCCCAGGGAAGACGGTAGCGACCTCCTGGCCGTCAGGGCGGCGGGAGAGCTTGGGGAGTTTGGGCTGGCCCCCCTGTTCTAGTGCCTCAATGAGCAAGCGGAGATTCCGCGCGGTAGCCATGGGGCCAGCGAGCCATTCTTCGCCGGAGAGAGGGTCATCGAGGGCAATCCCCTTGCGCTTGCAACCATCGCGGACCCATGCCTCGGCGACCTCAAGAACCCCTGCAAGGCATGCACGGAGGTAGCCCACGCGACGAGGGATTGACACGCGGATCCAGTCGTCCTTACGAGAGGAAAGGCGCTCAACCAGAGCATCTACTTGATTGAGGGGTGTAGGCGGGATTGCAGGAGGAGGCTCAGGGAAGCAGGGAGAGCTCATGAGGTCACCGTTGTAGACGCGAGAACGTCTAGCCGTCCAGGCAGCGTCCGCCTATTCTGGCGAAACTTTGTCCCAGCTATTCAACATCCTCCGCTACCTAGATCGCGAGGACATTTCGGAGATTGTCCTCCAGACAGGGCGAGCCCTGACGATACGCATAGGGGGGGAATATCGACCGATGAGCAAAAACCCGATCAACACCCAGCAGATCGAGGGACTGCTCATGGGTACACCGCTAGCGCCTCTGCTGCCCCAAGAGGATACAGGAGGCACTCGGCAAGTGGTCCACATCGGCAACAAAGATTACCAGGTACGCATGGCCCGACGCGGCCCTGCCGTCCAGGTAAGGATTGAAGCAGGGTGGTCCAAGCCTGGGGAGGGCCAGCGAGGAGACGACCAGGTGGGGCCCCTGCCCAAGGAGGATTCCAAGGTGGGCCCCTTGCCGGATCGCTCCTCCGGCGCCCACTCGTCCCTAGAGCCACGCCCCTCATCCAACCAGGAGGTGCGCCCGAGCTCTTCGTCGTCCCAACCGCCCTCGCCTCAAGGGTTTGGCGTCCGATCCGCTACGGAAGCAGCACATCGTGCAGTCACCCGTCCGGTCAACGTGGACATGTTGATAGCTGGGTCCGCAGAGGGGATGAACCTTGCAGCGCCTCTGTCTCCTCGGATCGGGCTTACGGTGGAGCCCCGCATCATCAACGCCCCGGCATCCCCTCGGACCAAGGAGGAAAGGCGAACCCCCGGAAGCTCCTTTGTGGCCCTGGTGCAGGAGGCCCGGAGCCGCCGTGCGAGCGATTTGCACCTAGTAACAGGAAGACCGGCGATGATGCGAACCGCGGGGGAGTTGCTGCCAGTGGGTGAGCCGCTGGACGCTACGACGGTGGAGCATTTGCTTCTGTCTCTGCTGAGCGAGAAGCAAAAGGACCAATTGGCCCGACGAGGCTACGTTGACTTTGCCCTGGACCTTGGCGACCAGGGGAGGCTTCGGGCCAACGTATCGAGGCAGCGAACCGGCCTGAAGGGCTCGTTCCGGCTGGTGATGCATCCGCTGCCCTCCTTGGAGGATCTAGGTCTACCGAAGGAGCTAGCCCGGGTGACCAGCTACCACCAGGGGCTCGTCGTGATCGCAGGGCCCAACGGCCACGGGAAGACCACAACCATGGCTGCCATCGTTGACCTAATCAATAGCAGCAAGCCTCGCCATATCCTGACGGTGGAGGAGCCAGTGGAGTTTCTCCACCCCAGGAAGCAATCGGTCATTTCTCAGAGGGAGGTGGGGCTGCACACTCGAACCTTTGCCTCTGCATTGAAGGCTTCCCTGCGGGAGGACCCAGACGTAATTGTCATTGGAGAACTGCGGGATCGAGAAACCGTAGAAACCGCCCTGACCGCTGCGGAAACCGGCCATCTGGTCATAGTGACCATGAGCACACCGTCGGCAGCGAAGACCATCGATCGGCTTATCGACTTCTTTCCCCCGGACGACCAACCACAGGTACGGGCATCGCTGGCTGGAGCCCTGAAGTTCATCGTAGCCCAGAGGCTGCTCCCTAGTGTATCGGGCGATTGCTTCGTCCCTGCGGTAGAGCTCCTCACGGGAGTCCCGCCGCTCTGGGCGCTGATCCGAGATAACAAGCTGTTCCAACTCCCCAGCCTTCAGCAGCGAGGTCGCTCCTTCGGGATGATCCGCTTTGATGACTCACTGGTTGAACTATACCGCGCCGGGAAAATCACAGAGGAGACAGCCCTGCGCCATGCTGAGAACCGTAAAGAGATGGCCAACATGCTACATCCTGCGCAAGTGCAGGCCCCGCTCCAACCTGCCCCTTCCGACGCTACCAAGACTGTCACCCATGCCGCCACCCAAGCAGCCAAAGGCATCCAGGATCTCACATCCAAGGTTGGCAATCTCTTCGGGAAGAAGGAGTGAGCCTTGCCTGCTATTGATATCTACTTTGATCTACTTCTGGAGCGAGGAGGCTCGGACCTACATCTCTCTCCAGGATATCCGCCCATGCTGCGAGTTAAGGGCGATCTTATCCCAGGTAACCCGAAGGTGTTGAGCAACGAGGAGATTGAGGGGCTACTCTTTGAGATACTTTCACCGGAGCAGAGATCCCACTTCGAAGATACGAAGGATCTAGATTTCGCCTATTCCTATGGCACCAAAGCACGATTTCGAGGGAACTATATGGGGAAGACCACAGGCACGGGGGCCGTCTTCCGAACGATACCAACGAAGATTCTGACTCTGGATCAGCTCTCAGCACCGTTGGGGATTCGTAAGCTGGCGGAGCTACGCTCTGGGCTAGTCTTGGTTACCGGCCCTACAGGCTCAGGCAAATCGACGACGCTTGCGGCGATGATCGACTGGATCAACAGCACCCGCCATGGTCACATCCTGACCATTGAAGATCCCGTAGAGTTTGTTCACACTCCGAAAAAGTGCTTGATCACCCATAAGGAGGTGGGGGAACATGTGCCGAGCTTTCTAGAGGCAATCCGAAGCGCGGGGCGGGAGAATGCGGATGTGATCCTTGTGGGAGAGCTTCGTAGCGCAGAAACTATGAAGCTAGCACTTCAGCTCGCCAGCTTCGGGATTCTGATTTTTGCCACGGTACACACGAACTCGGCAGCAGCAACCATTGACCGCTTCGTCAACGCATTCCCTGCGGATCAGCAGCCACAGATCCGGGGTATGCTGAGCGATTCGCTGGCAGGAGTAGTGGCGCAGCAGCTATTGAAACGTGCAGATGGGAGCGGGCGAGTGGCCGTACAAGAGATCCTCATCGGGACCGGGGCACTCACCTCCATCATTCGAGAGGGCAAGACATCGCTGATCAACAGCTTGATCCAGTCGGGGCAGTCGGAGGGGATGCAGAGCATGGACGGGATGCTGGAGAAGCTAGTCCGGGAAGGGGTAGTGAAGGCCCACGATGCCCTGGAGAAGGCGCTGGACAAGGAGTCCTTCGCTAAGCTTCCTCACGTGGCCAAGGAGCTCCAAGGGGCCTGAAAGAAGCGAAGGAAGAACGGGAGGAGGGTTGGGGTTGAGCAAGGCGAGGTTATCTGTCACGCTCGGGGATATATGCTGCGACGATTGGGCATCGGGCTAATCAAGGGGCTGCTCGTGGGTGGCCTCATGCTGGCGGCGCTGCTGTTTGGCCTGAAGATGGCAGCGGTTCCGGTGTGGGCGGCGTATCTGCTAGCGGTGGGTGTCGGTGCGCTGACGGGGCTGGTTGCAGGCAAGCCCATCTGGCAGAAGGGGGCCCGTCTCGAGGCAGGGCTGAAGGCCGTGGCCGGGATGATCCTCGGCGCCCTGGGGATGTTCGCTCTGCACCGATGGGGAGCAGTACTGTTGCGACCTGACCTACTCCGTTCGCTAGCGCCGGCGCCGGCCTTGCCTCCCGGACAGACAGCCCCTGCCCTCACGGGGCTGAGTCTTTCGTTCTTGCCAATGATCTCCCTGGCGCTGGGGCTGTTCTTCGAGCTGGACAACACCCCAACCCCCGAGGAGAAGAACGTGCGCAAGAAGCTTCCGCCTCCAGGAAGCCGAGCCCGGGTTTCCAGCGAGATCCCCACGCCAGCAGAGATCGATGAACTGCTCGACTCGGGGTCGCAGCAGTCGCAGCGCCGCGAACACAGGTGACTCTCTCCCACCACCGTATCTCGCTCCTCACAGCCGCACTGCTGACGGTCACCTTCTTCTCTACGATCCTAGATACCCCGCGCCGTCGCCTGATCGTCCTGCCACCAGCATCTTTCAAGCAGCCTCCACCTCCAGAAGATCAAAGCCCTCGTGCCCCCCTCCAGATCGAGGTTACCGATGAGCAAGGGGCCCTGGTGCCGGGAGCGTCCGTGGCAGTCTACCTGATCCGGGAGCAGACTGCTTACACTGTCGGCCTCCAGATCACAGATGATCAGGGGGTCGCCACCTTGGAGCGCATCCCCCTGGGGGAACTCTGGGTGCTCACCGAAGCTCCAGGCCGCCAGCGTGCCTCAACCCGCCTGGTGCTGGGCCCCAAGGGAGGACACACTCGCGTCACCCTACACCGTGCACAACGGTTGGTGGTCCAAGTAGTCGACGAGGCAGAGCACGCTGTACCAGGTGCTTCCGTAGAAGTCCGCAGCAGCGACCCCCTCCCCTACCTAGGCAAGAGTGATGCTGCCGGCGTGATCGAGTTCTCTCGCCTTGGACCGGGGCCTTGGTCCGTCCGCGCTTCGGCTCCAGGGTACGAGGCTGCCTCCAAGAGCGGTGTCCGCGCCAGGCTCCTTCCCCAGCGACTGACCCTCCGATCCCTAGGCTCCCTTGTGGTTTCGGTACAGAACCCCGATGGCTCCCCCGCTCGACAGGCTACTGTGGAAGTCGCCGGTTCTGGCCTTTGGCCTGCCCGCACCACCACGACCGACGACCAAGGCCAAGTCCGGATTGCTGCCCTTCCCGCCGGCGCTTACAACGTGTTTGCCTCC
>JANWXX010000338.1:0-2695 GCA_025057345.1 Polyangiaceae bacterium
TCAGATGGAGCAACCTGCCGGAGTACTCCGCGGGCTCTCGCTAGCGGCAGCCTTCCGAGCCCATCAGTCAGGAGACGTGGTGAGCGCCCGATCGCGCCTAGAGACATTGCTCCAGGCAGACGCTGGGGATGTGATCGCTGCGAGGTACCTGGCGGGGTTGCTGCGCCAGCAGGGGGATGTCGAGGGGGCAGCCCGAGTCCTGGAGGCAGCAGCCTCCGCGGCAGAGGGAGAGGAGGTCCAAGTGGCGCTGGCCTTGGAAGCGGCACTGCTTCTCTGGCGAGCTGGACAGCGTGCCCGCGCCCTGGAACCACTGCAGCAAGCTCACGCTCGAAAGCCTGAGCTCCTCGGCCCGCTCCTGTCCTGGGCGATGCGGGGGGTCGCACCGGACGACCTGGACGAACGCCGTCGTGTTCTGGAGACGGCCAGCGAGGAGGAGCGTGCAGCAGCAGCGCTGGAACGCTTCGGCCTGGAGCTGGCGGCCAACGAGCCGGACGAGGCCCGGAGCGCATTGGAGGTTGTTGAGAGCGAGGGGCAAGGAATTAACCGGCTTGCAGCAGCACTAGCACGGGTGGTATGGCCCGCAGTACAGGTAGAGCGAGGCCAACTCGACCAGGCACTCTCGCTTCTTGCGATGGAGGGAGATGAGGGAGCAACGCTGGCGGCGGTAGAACGGGTAAGGTTGGCCCGCGACGTCGACGAAAACCTCTTGGATTACGTTCAGCAGGCGGCAACTTGGGCCGAGGTAGATCCCTCGCTGGAGGCTGGAATCGAGTGGTTGACTGCTGCCATCGCCGCCGAGGATCAGGAGAGTGAAGGAGCAGCACACCGGCGAATCGCCTCCCGTCTTGATGGCCCCGCGCGAGCAGCCGAAGAAGCCGCCGCCACGGTGGCCCAGTGGATGCTGTCCGGAGGTATCTTGCCCGAGCTGCTTCCTTCGTTGGAGCCACCTGCCCAGCTCCTCAACTTGGAGCTGGCCCCAGCCGGTTGTGATCCTCGGCGCCGCAGTGCGGCACTCAAAGGGCTTGGTGGTGCTCTGGGAGAAGTTGCTTCCGTCGATGCCCTGAGGCTTGCCGGTTGGTCGGATTTGGCTGCAGGTGACAGTGCTGGAGCAGCAAGGGCCTTCCGGGCGGTGCTGGACCGTGAACCGGAGGATTTTTGTGCCTGGGAGGGGCTCCGCTCAGCAGCACTTCAGGGGGGCGACGCGGCGACCCAGGCGCAAGCCTCCTTCAAGCTCGCCGATCTCATCTCCGATCCGGAGCGATCTGCGATGCTCTTTGAAGAAGCAGGTCTGCTCTACCTGGATCAGCTCCACGATGAGGTGCTAGGGGAGCAAGCCCTTGCAGCGGCATTCTCCCAGGATCCAAGGCGCTTCCAAGCTTTCGACCGGCTCTTCCGTAGAGTACGGGGGCGCAATCAGGATGACGTACTACTCGAACTAGCTCAGCGGCGTATCGGAGCCACAGACAACGAGGCTGAGCTAGTCCGGCTCTACTGGGAACAAGCTCGCGTCTTTCACAAGCGAGGGCAACTGGATGATGCCCTGGAAGCGCTCTCTAGCGTGGTAATGTTCGAACCTGACAACATTGGCGCCCAGGTGCTCTACGGCGACATCTACTCCAAGCAGCAGAAATGGGAGGAGGCGGCTGCCTCCTTCGCTCAGCTCTCGATGAACAAGACTGCCCCTGCCTTGCAGCGCCAGCAAGCCGCCATTCAGGCAGTCACGATCTACGAGAAGCGGCTCAACAACATTCCGAAGGCCATTGAGGTGCTGTCGAAGCTCAATCAAGAGGGGCTCCTCAACTTGGCCCTCCGCGAGCGCCTGGCCATTCTCGCCACCCGCGGGGAGAATTGGTCCGAGGCTACCAGCATGTTCGAGGCACTCATGCTGGAGCGAGAGAAGCCGGAAGGACGCATAGAAGCTGCCCGACTTGCGATGGCCATCTGGCGCGACAAGGTAGGTTCTCCCAAGGAGGCCAAGCGGGCCGTCGTCCGCCTCTTGGAGGAGGCCCCGGCCCATCCGGAGGCAATCCGGTTGGTGCTTTCCACCGACTTTGGTGCCTCTCTCAAAGATCACGCCCTTGGGACCGGAAAATCCACCTTGATCCAGCAACTGCAGCGGGGGCCTCTTGACCCGGAGGCAGTCACCCTTCTAAGCGAGATCGCACGGGGTACCAATGATTTCGGGTTGCTCCAAGCATGCCTCGGCGTCCTCGTAGCCTTGGGCAAGGGGACGAACGCACTCATCTCTCAGCTTGCTGACCTCGACAACCGGGCCGCCAAGGTGCCCCAGATCATGATCGATGCCCAGGTCCTCACTGCTCTGGGGGATCCGCAGGATACTGGGCCCGTTGCCCGGCTCATGGAAGCACTCGGCGAAACCATCGCCGAGGCCCTTGGTCCGACTAAGGATGCTCTGGGAGTAGGCCGCAAGGAGCGCATCGACGCTCGGAGCGGCATGCCCTTGCGAAACGACATTGCTGCTTGGGTAGGAGCCATGGGACTGGGTGAGTTTGAACTCTACGTAGGAGGCCGTGATCCCAACGGGATTCAGGGGGTCGGAGGCGAGATCCCCTCTCTGGTCGTAGGAACGGCGATCAAGAGCCCCCTGACTGCCGAGTCTCGTCAGGCCATCGCCCGCGAGGTCTTCGCCCTCAAGCGAGGAACTACAGTTGTACGCACCCGCGACGAGGCTACC